>CAYPMQ010000070.1:0-13035 GCA_964411625.1 uncultured Ignavibacteriaceae bacterium | reverse complement strand
GCAATCTCCCTTTTTTCATCAATTTTCGGTAACCCTTATTTATGATTCTATACGGGCAATACCTTCGCCTCTGAATTTGGTGCAAAACGTTTGCAGGCAAAACTTTATAAAGGTTTAATGTCTGAGCAAAAATACACCCCGGTCAACAACACAAATCGGGCGGAGCTGCAGATTCCCTCATCATTTTTATGCGGTTAAAACCGGTTGCCTTAGGCTGTAAATATCCATCGATTAAAACCAACGGATTGGGAGCAGGATCAATACGTCACTCGTTTTTACCGGCCGGCGGTACATTATAGCAACCTTTGCATACGTCTGTTTGTCTTTGTTGCAAAAACCCATTTATGCTGCTCTCTAAACCACATTTGCTGCGATGAATTAAATCCTGCATCCTTTTACCTTTGTGGCCTGAAACCCATTTCTGCTGCTTCGAGCAACAAACAACGATCTTGCGAAGCATAAAATTCGTATATTTTGAGTTTAACTAAATTAAATAAAACAACCTGTTCAGATTGGCACTATCCGAAGATTTCAGAAATCAGGTCGCAGAACTTTGTGCGGGTTACATACCGCTTGAAAGGGCAGATATTCTCCTTGAAAGAATCTCCTCCTCGGGCAGAAAATATCACTTTAACACGGGCTCAGAGAATAACTTTCTCCGTATAATGCGCTCGGTTTTTAACCGCACTTCCTTTCTTAACGATCTTCTGAATTATGACCACCACCTTGAAGTAATCATTGGCATAACCGCCAACAGCAATTTTCTCACTGACATAGTGGTCCGTAATCCCGGACTTCTCTACAGGGCATTTGATCCCGGACTTCTAGAAACCAGACTTGATCAGCAGAGGCTCTCTGCAGAAATATTCAGGAGTGTTAAAAACTATAAAACAGCCGAGAGCAGACTCAATTATCTCAAAAACATTAAAAAACGTGAAATATTCATTATCGGTGTACGTGACTTTCTCCACCGCGGGAGCGTTAAGGATATAACCGAGGATCTCTCCCGGCTCGCAGCGGCACTCTCATCTGCCCTCTTTTTCACCTGTCTGAGAGAGAGTATTCAAAAGTTTCTGAAGAGGGATGATCCTCTTCCTGATTCCTGTCTGAGTGACACATCAGATGCGGAACACGAAATTTACTCATCTTTTGCGCTCATTGCTCTCGGCAAGTTTGGCGGAAATGAGCTGAATTATTCATCTGATATTGATCTGATGGCGTTTACTTCAGAAAACAGGATATTTGAAAACGATGTAACCTTAAATGAGATCATTGCAGATGCCGTAAGGAATTTTACTGCAGCAGGCTCAGAAATGACATCAGAAGGATATCTATACAGAATAGATTTCAGACTCCGACCCGATGGCAGATCAGCACCGCTTGCACGAACAATCCGTGAAACAGTCCATTACTATGAAACCCGGGGTGAGCCATGGGAGCGGCAGATGCTTATTAAATCAGGTTTTGTATGCGGCAGCAAAGTTCTGTACAACCGTTTTGTTGAATCTGTCAGACCTTTTGTCTATCCCTCTACCCACTTAAAACCACCCCTTGAGCAGTTAAAGCGTCTCCGTGATAATATGGTGCTGAGTCTCAAAGATGACAGGAATATTAAGCTCGCAAAGGGGGGAATAAGGGATATTGAGTTCGGGGTGCAGGCACTGCAGCTTATTTTCGGGGGCAAAATTCCCGAAATTAGAGACGGTAACACGCTTTCGGCAATAGATAAACTTAATGCTGCAGGACTCCTTGCCGATGATGAGGCTATGGCTTATTCGGCAGCTTATGAACTCTACAGGGATATTGAGCACTATCTCCAACTGATGAATGACACACAAACGCATACCATACCTGAAAAGGGTGAGATTACGGAAAAGCTTGCAGCATATCTAGGATATGAAAATCCCGGAGTCCTTCTAAGAGAACTTGACACCCTAAAGCAAAAAGTAAGAAAGATTTATGAATCAATAACGGGGGCGGAATCTGGCTCAGAACAGAGCGCTCAGTCATTTGAGAAAATTAAATTTGCCGATAAAAAAGCTGCGGCGCGTAATATACTTTTCCTGAGTGAAGGTAAGGGACTGAGTATGAAAAAGGAGTTTGATTCACGCACAACAGAAGTCTTTCAGCGCATTGCTCCTGTTCTTGAATCATACCTCGAAAATTCAGCCAACCCGGATCTTGTCCTTTCAAACTTTGCAAGAATCATGCAGTTTGCGGGCCTTCCCTCGGTTTATTATGATGTTTTTGAAGATCAGAAGCTTTTCACTGATTTCCTCCGTCTCTCAGAACTTTCACAGAAATCGGTTGATCTTCTGAGTGAGCAGCCTGATCTGAAGGATTTTATCCTGAGCGGTAAAATCGGAGAAGTTTTTGATCCTGCTGCCAATTCCCGTCTGAACATGAGACAGATTTCATTCATTCTGGCTTCACGTTACGCACTGGGATATGAAAGCCGGGAGGATATTTCTGCATTGCTTTCTGAAATTATCAGAATCAAAATAAAAGCAGCATCGGATGAGTATTTTGGTGTGAACCCACCGGGGTATGACTGGTTTGCAGCGGTTATGGGGAGTGCTTCGGTATCTGAAATGAAGTTCTCCTCAGATATCGATCTCTTTTTTCTGATCTCGGATATTAAAGCGCATCCGGAGGCTTATGATCATTTCACTGCCCTTTTTAATATTATAGCTGAAAAACTTTCCCCGTTTAAGGTTGACTGCAGACTACGCCCCGAGGGTAAAAACAGCCCGATTGTTTCTGATATTCAGGGTTACAAGAATTATCTTTCTGGCAGAATACAGATATGGGAGCTCCAGGCACTTACTAGAATCAATTTTGCGGCCGGATCGGAAGTATTTTTTAATCAGTTCTCTGATGAAGTAAAAAAGAAAATATTAATACTTGAAAAATCAAAGCTCCGGAAGGAAATTAAAGATATGAGGAACAGACTCGTCACCTCTTCCTCACTCGGCTTTTCACTGAAAAAAAACAAAGGCACAATAACTGATTGTGAATTTGCAGTCCAGTTTCTTCTTCTGTCAAATCCTCTTCTTTTCGATTATCTGAAAGGACTTTCATTTTCACGGATCACGAAAGCACTCACTGAGACCGGAAATCCGCTGTTGGAAAATCAGGTTCAGATCATAAGTTCTGACGATTTATTAAATTTGTATTATGCCTTTTCTTTCTTTAAGGAGGCTGAAATGGCTCAGGAAATAATATTTAACATCTCGGGTTCGGTTGTGCCGGGAGATATTCAGAAAAGAGAAAAACTCGCTGCTTTTCTGAAACTGAATTCAGCTCAGGATTTCAACAATATTCTGGCAGCCCGCTCTAAAACAGTAACAGATATTTTCAATAAAGTTTTCGGATAAAAGATGTCCTTTTTGCAGAAGCATTACCCCTGGATAACAGGTCTGATTGTATTTGTTTTCTATCTTTTTACGCTTGCCCCCTCAGTTGTTCAAATAGATTCCGGCGAGCTTGCTACAGTACAGGCTTTACTTGGCATTGCCCATCCGACCGGTTATCCCCTTTTTACTATCACCGGTTACATATTCTCACTACTGCCTTTACCCGTTCCCGCAATATATAAGCTGAATATGCTTTCTGCGGTCTGGTGCGCTGCCGGAGTTACAGTCTTTATCATGCTTCTGCGACTCATTTTAACGGGATTTGTCTTCGGGACTAAGGAGGTAAAAACCGTTAAGGAATCAAAAGAGAAGAAAAAAGCAGGAAAAATAAAAAAAGAAGAAATTTTCACCGCTCTCACTATTGACCCTTCTTCTGTGATTATTCTCAGTATTGCGGGCGGGTTGTTTCTTGCATTTAATAAAACTTTTTGGTTTCAGAGCACCTCTGTTGAGGTATATTCTCTCCATATATTCCTTGCAGTGAGTTCACTCTATTTTATGCTCAGGGCATATCTGGACGAAAGCTCAGGAGGATTCTCAAAATACTGGTATTTTCTGGCGGTAACTCTTGCACTCGGCTTTACGAATCACATGACTACCATATTGCTTATACCGGGCATTGCATATCTCTATTTCAGAAAAAACGGACTCAGAAAAGAGTCATTTATTGGTATTAGTAAAATGCTCGGAGTGTTTTTTCCTCTGCTTATAATGATTTATCTCTATTTACCCCTCAGAGCAGGTCAGAACCCGGCACTTAACTGGGGTAATCCGGTATCCTGGGAAAATTTCATGAGTCATGTATCGGGAATACAGTATCAGGTCTGGATGTTCAGCTCATGGAATGAGGCGCGTGAGCAGTTTGTAAAGTTTTTAACTAATCTTCCTGCAGAATTCACTCTTGTTCTGATTGCTGCTGCTGCAGGTTTATTTTTCCTCTTCAGGTATTCAAAAGAGCTTCTTTATTTTGTACTTATCCTGTTTTTCTCAACCGTTCTTTACTCAATAAACTACAGCATCAATGACATAGAGACATATTTTCTTCTGGCAAATGTGGCACTGGCAATTGCCGGAACCTTTGGCTTAATGCTTATGATCGGAAAAGAGGGACTGAAAAACAGAAATATAGCCGTATCAGCCTCCGTTGCATTAATCGTCCTCCTTCAGATCGGTTATAACTTCAAAGATGTCTCCCAGCGCGGCAACATGTTTTTTGAGAACTACGCCAAAACTGCTTTAAGTGTTATGCCTCAAAACAGTGTTGTGCTTACTTACCAGTGGGATTATTTTATTTCATCATCATACTATTTCAGGTATGTGGAGAATTTCAGAAAAGATATCATTGTTGCTGAAAAAGAGCTTTTCAGACGTTCGTGGATGTACAACCAGATGAACTCAAAATACCCTGATTTCGTGAAAAGCATTGAACCCGAGTGGAAAGTTTTCCTTCAGCAGGTGCAGCCGTTTGAGCGTAATCTTCCGTTTAATCCCCATGTAATTGAAAGTGCCTATAGAGGGGTACTCAACGCAATCATATCTCAGAATATAGAGAAGAGAGCTGTTTTTATAGGACCTGAGGTTTTTGAAAATGAGATGCAGCGTGGAGAGATCACCCTTCCCGAAGGCTACACTGTAATTCCCCATCTGTTCTTCTTCAAGGTATCTAAAGGAATTGAGTATGAACCTGCACCCATGATTGAGATGAATCTCAATACCTCGGGGCATTCAAACTACTACATTGATTTTGGAGAGTTACTCATTGCAACCATGCTGGCACGCCGGGCTGATTATGAAATAAGGTATGATAAAAAAGACCGGGCAAAATTCTACATCGATCAGCTCAGAAAAAACTTCCCAAAATATGTCATTCCGGAGCAGATTTTAAGCCGGCTGTAAGTTTGGGTGTTCAAGGTTCGAAGTTCAAGTTTCGAGACAGCATAAATGGAATGCAAAGCTGATTACAAAGATTTTGGCGGAATCCGTTTTTGCCGGTTTCTGATGTTTTTACTACTATTATTTGGGCCGCTGCAACACCATTCCGCAATTGCGGAACGAAGGAAAGTTTTTAAAAGAAAAACCCGATATAGCTTCCATCCTTTTTACCCGCAGAGGCCCATCTTACCAAGAGCCTGTACGAGAGCTTATCTCGCATATATTTTACTATTTTTTTCTTAGTGCCTTCCAGTCTTAATGATGGCTCAAAAACCGTTTCGGTGCTGTTTAAAAATAAAAAGCCGGGAACCAGTCCCGGCCATAATCTGAAGTGGTCTGAATAGTTTTCAGAACTTAGTAATTTTGATACGGTTTTTGCGCTCTGAACCCTAAATACTAAACCCTATACGAGTTCAGCTTCTTTTTTAACCACGGGGTAGCCTGACTGGATCCAGGCATTGATACCACCGGTAAGGTTATAAACATTCTTAAAGCCGTTGGCAAGGAGTATACTTGCTGCAATACTTGAACGGTCACCGCCTGCGCAGTGCAGAACCACTTTCTTATCACGAGGAACTTTATCAAGATTATTCTTCATGTAACCGGCGTGAATATTGAGCTCAGCCTCGTTAATGGCACCGTTCATATATTCAGCTTCACCTCTTACATCAACAATATAGTAATCATTAATATTATCGTGAAGATCATGGGCGGTAATCTGATTCATTGTCTCAAGCTCAATACCGTGGTCGTTAAGTTTCTCCAGACCGCAGAAATAGCCTTTCACATTATCAAGACCGATTCTTATCAGTGCTTTCACGAGTTCTTCAACTCTCTCTTCTGATGTTATCAGAATGAAATCTTCATCATATCCGAGGGTCCAACCGGCCCATGTTGAGAAAGCGGAGTTATCCTGGATATTAATTGAGCCTGGGTAATGACCGCCGGCAAAGGAGATCTTATTTCTTGTGTCAATTGTTGTGACGCCCGCTTTTGTGAGTGCAAGGAAATCACGCTCATCAAGTCTTGGAGGCTCAGGCAGCTTTCCGAGAATCTTCGGACCTGTCTTATTCATCTTTTTCATCATTGCGAAATATTTGGGCGGCTCAGGCTGACCATCGAGAAGCATTTTAACAAATTTCTCCTCATCATCAATCAGAAGACCCCAGTTGACGAGCTTTTCATAACCCACGGTTGAGCTGGGTACTGCACCGAGTGCTTTACCGCATGCTGATCCTGCTCCGTGTCCGGGCCATACCTGAACATGATCAGGAAGTGCTTTGAATTTCTTCAGAGACTGGAACATTGTTTTTGCACCGTCTTCTTTTGTGCCCGAAATACCTGCAGCTTTTTCCAGAAGATCAGGCCTTCCGATATCACCAACGAAAACAAAATCGCCTGTGAATATCATTATCGGGATTGAGGCGGCTGCCGTGTCTGTGAGCAGAAATGAAATGTGCTCCGGAGTGTGTCCCGGAGTATGCAGAACTTCAAATTTCAGATTCCCGACTTTAAAGGTATCTTTATCTTTAAGGGGTACATGCGGGAACTGATACTGCCAGTCGGTTCCGCCTTCATCAGAAAGCAGGAGTTCTGCGCCGGTTGCTGCTGCAAGCTCTCTTGCCCCGCTGAGGAAATCGGCATGGATATGAGTTTCAGTTACAAATCTGATTCTCATTTTCTCCTGCTCGGCAATATCAATATAATCCCGGATATCTCTTTTCGGATCAATAACAATTGCGTCACCTGTAGCCTGGCATCCTATAAAATAGCTTGCCTGTGCTAAACCTTTTTCATAAATATGTTTAAAATACATTTTAATTCTCCTTTCCGTTACCTTTCAATGGGACCGCGCCACTGAATAATGCCGCCATCCATATTCACTACATTTTCAAAACCAAGTGTTTTTAATTTTGCTCAGGCGTTAAATCTTCTTTCTCCGCTTCTGCAGTACAGATAAAGAGTCTTCGTCTTATCAAATTTCTGCATTGAATCATAAAATGAAGGATCATAAAAATCAATGTTTTTTGCATCTTTGATATGACCCATTCTGAATTCATCTGCAGTCCTTACGTCAATCAGCACACCATTAGTGTCTGAGGAGTATCTTTCGTGGAACTCTTTGGGTGAGAGGTTGTCTATACCTGCTCCGCCCATACCTCCGAATAATGATCTGAACATATTTATACCTTATTAATTTATAAAAAAAATCTCTTTTATAAGTGTGTAAACTCCCATCACTAAAAGAAACCAGCCAAATACCGGTTTAATTTTTTGTGAGGGAAGCTTTTTATTTAAATAGAGCCCGGGAAAAGTGCCTGCCACCATAATAAGCGCAAAGGGAATAAGAAATCCCCAGTCAATCCCGATTTTACCGATATTACCCGTAAATCCTATTAATGTAGTAACCGCAATAATCATCAGTGATGTTCCTATTGCTTCTTTTACGGGGATTTTAAGAATAAGAACAAGAGCAGGCACTATCATAAAGCCGCCTCCGGCTCCTACAAGACCGGTGAATAATCCGAGAATAACCGAAGTTATAACCAGTTTAATGTAAGGGACTGCCTCCTCATGATAAGTCTCTTCAGGTATGCTTCCTTTTATCATTGAAACCGAAGCGGCAATCATTGCAGCTCCAAAAATTGTCATTATAATAAGATTCCTGCCTACCGCTAAACCCGATATTTCAAAAATTTTCTCCGGTATCAGATAAATAAAATATTGTCTTGTGAGCCACACAAACGGAATGGAAATAATTGAGAATATCAGCACAGCCCGGTAGTTGATTTTCTTTTCTCTGATGAACCTGGCTGATCCCGCAAGTGCAGTCATCCCTACTACAAACATTGAATAAGCTGTAGCTGTAACGGTATCAAGACCCACTCCGTATCTCAATATAGGAATTGCAAGAATTGATCCTCCCGCCCCTAATAATCCAAGTACGACACCAACCATCAAAGCAAAAATGTAACTCAAAATCACTGTTATTTTAATAATCCGAAATTATTATTAGCCAATTTTCTTATTTTTTGAGTGTATGATTCAGAAGGATTAAAAAGGATTCATATCAGTGATTTCTTCTGCTGTGCACCGATGATTGGTAAAGCCGGAATTATGGCTGATATTAAGCTGAGCAGGCTGCTCCCCGGATTGACCCGGAGTTAATTTGTCTCAACCGAATCTAAGAGGTTTGATTTCGGCAGATAATCTTTCATTCATCAAAAGAATTAATTTCATCCGCTTATTTTTACCATCGGTAACAATAGCGCAGCCATATCAAAATTCAATTAATATTTTCAGATTTGTGAATTTATTCAGCATGTATAAAAGCAATCCGCCCTTAAAAAGTGTATCCTGTATTTGAAGGCGTTTATAAAACTTCTGATCTGAATAAAAAAACTCGTGTTCCACTTAAATTTAAAGGATTAAATATGCTTCAGGAGATCCATCCAAAACTGCCGATGAGAAACAAAAAAACGACATCAGAGTTTTATATCAACGGACTTGGTTTCCGCAGGTACGGGGATGCCGATTATGACGGCCATCTTATGATTGTGAAAGACAATATTCAGATCCACTTTTTTGAGTATAAAGATCTGAATCCCGAAGATAATTACGGTCAGGTTTACATAAGAGTAAATGATATTGAGGGATACTATTCATCGCTGATTGAAAATAGCATCACTATTCACCCTAACGGAAAACTGCAGATAAAATCATGGGGACAAAAAGAGTTTTCAATCCTTGATCCTGATAATAATCTCCTCACATTTGGGGAGAGTGTATAGAATATATTTATTCAGGAGGCAGAGGAAAAAATCCGACGGAGTCAGAAAAAACAAAAGGCACAGTATCAAATTAGAAATATCGTTGTTTAAGCTTAAAATACCGGCAGGAGGCCGGCGATACTCGGGCAGGTTTTTTATATGATCAAACTTCTAGGAATGATTTATGAACTTTATATTATAGGGAGTGTCAATAAGTTTGTGTAAATGGTAAAATTATAGGTGGTACCAATAGTGGTAATCCAACAGCGGTAAACCAAAATTGGTAACCAAAAAAGGTTATGCATCTATGAATAAGTGCACTGCAGATATTCATTTAATAAACCACTATATTTTATAATGGTTTAGGAGTTTTATCTCAATTATCCATTAAATTCCCCGATAAAATCAGGGGCTTTTGGTGATCACTGCTTTTTATATTTACATAAAATATTTTACAATCTCGGGCCAATCCCTGAAACGGGTGCCGACCGCCCAACTTCACCCGGATCTCAGCCACTGAAAATAATTACCGCCGATCTGGCTGCTCATTTTAATCTTTCTTTTCATAACTCATCTTTTTACCTTCATACTCCCATTCTTCCCCATACCAATTATACCAATCATAGCTTTCATTCTACATAAATCATAACTCATCTTCATACTATCATACTTCCTATCCCATCAATTCTTTTAATACCCCCATACCTCATACCCCATATTTGAATGAACTCACAATTTTCACAGTACCGGAAATCCGGCAAATCCTGCACTCTGATCAGATATAATGGCCCTACGAGGTCTTAAAATCAGAGATAGATTCGCGGGAAAAGCCCGGTATCAGGGGAGTTAATAAAATGCCGGTCCCCGCACAATAATTGATAAGAAACTGGAAAAAAAATGCATCAGATAAACTTCACAGATGAACAGATGAGTATTCTGAACCTCAATGAGGGCAAACATATTGTTCTGGCTCCGCCCGGTACCGGTAAAACAGAACTGCTTACTTCACGCGTTGTTAAAGCTGTTAATGAAGGAATTGATCCGGAGCAGATTATTTCTCTTACTTTCACTAACAGAGCCGCACTGAACATGGCCGAGAGACTTCCTGAAAAACTTGCAGGTTCTTCAGTGATCTCAGGCACCATTCATAATTACTGTTACAGGTTTCTCAGAGCTAATAATCTTATCAGTCCTGAACTCAGTGTTCTTGACCGGGCTGATTCTGATGAACTTATTAACGAAATAAAAGCTTCAATTGGTGGTGTAAATCTTATAAAAAACGATGAAGTAATTGAATATGCTATGCTTATGAAGGCGGCTGCGCTCGGCATTCCTGAGAATCTCCTTTATCCCCGTATAAGACCTCAGACGGATAACTTATCGCTCGAACGACTTGCGTTAAGATATTCTGATCTTAAGGATGCGGATTCCGTGTTTGATTATAATGATCTTCTGCTTGAGGCTTTGTATAACCTTTCTTTACAAGGCTCTGAATTCAGATTCGCTTCATTCAGATGGCTTCAGGTAGATGAGGTACAGGATCTGAATCTGATTCAGTGGGAAATAATTAAAAGGATTTCCAATCCGGCTGGCGTTATAGTGCTTTTTGGTGACCCGGGTCAGGGTATTTTCTCATTTATGGGCGCAAAACCCCATTTGGTAACCGAACTGACCATGGATTTCAGAAAACACTCACTCACACAAAATTTCAGGTCATCAGATAATCTTATCCGTCTGTTTGATGATTTTAGAGATACATACCTCACTTTTAAGAAATTCCGCATCACAGGAATGAGAGTAAACCCTTCTGATCAATACAATGGCGCTGCTGTCTTTGAAACATCATATTCTTCAACCGCCCCGGGAGGGTTCCCCGAAAAGCTGCTTGAGGAAAGTTCGGTCATCGATAATCAAGGTACAACCGCCGTGCTTGTAAGAAAAAATAATGATGCTGACCTGATTTACTCATTTCTCCGCTCCCGTAAAGTGGATTGTTTTAAGGTTTCAGGTCTTGATCTCTTTGAAAGAGCTTTCATGAAGGATATCGTTGCATGGTTTGGCTGTCTGAGTTCAACGCATGGCATCGCTTCATGGAAAAGGATTTTAAAGTTATTCGGTGGGTTTAAGACTCTGAGGGCTTCTGCAGGATTTGTTCGTCAGATGAGGGAATTATCCCTGAATCCCGGTGATATTCTAAAGGAGAAAGATAGTTCGGCAGATTTGAGAGAGTTCTCTGAATATTTTACAAAGGGTAGAATAGTAGTTTTTGATACTGAGACCACAGGTCTTGACACAACATCAGATGATATTATTCAGATCGCGGCAGTTGAGTATGTAAACGGGGTAAGGGGCAGGGTTTTTGAAAGATATATAAAAAGTGATAAGGTTAAGCATGGTGAATCGCTGATATCAGGAATCACACATGAATTTCTTGAAGAAAACGGGACTGATCTTAGAACCGCAGTTACAGGTTTTTTGGATTTCTGCGGAACGGCTCCCCTGCTCGCCCACAATGCTGGTTTTGATAGTGAAATGCTTAATCTTGCTCTTAGGCGAACCGGATTACCTGAACCGGGCAACAGGATTATTGATTTACTGCAGATTGCCCGGTTCATGTATCCCGGCCTCCGATCATACAAATTGTCGTCCCTTATTTCAGCCTTTGGTATTCAGGGTAAAAATTCCCATAATGCACTTGATGATATAATGGCAACGGCATCTCTGGCTGAAAATATTGCTTCAAGTGCAGGTTCCAGACTCATGCAGTATGATCAGTTTTACCGCAATAATATCAGAGTTTTTAATCTGCTTGATAAGAATCTCGGTGAGCTTTTCAGAAAACACTCTTCCCCTGACTCTGCTTATACCGATCTCAGAGAACTGACGGAGGAGTTTCTCCGTTTACGTGAATCAGTGACCGGTGATAAACTGACTGATGATGAGAAAACAGGGCTGCAGAAATTTTATCGTTTTCTGGATATTAAAATCGGTAAAGGTGAAACAGGGTTGCTTCTCAAAAAACATCTTCATTCCTTTCTTAAACTTAAAGAATCAGATCTCCTGATCGGTGACGAGCGGTTTGTGATTTCAACGATCCACAAAGCCAAAGGTCTTGAATTCGATAATGTGATCATTCCTGAATGCAGTTCCTCATCGTTCAGACCTAATTATTATGATCGCTCCGGAGCGGCTTCCGAAGATGCAAAACTGCTTTATGTGGCCATGACACGCGCAAAAAAGAATCTTATACTAACTTCCCACAGCATAAGATCACTTCCGGGATACATCTCAGATATTCTCTCTCACTTTCATGTGATGAACTGACCTAAACCTGCAACGCGTATCAGTATGATTGAACTCCTCGCTTCTTTCCCTGAATTATTACCGGATATAAATTCCCCAATGTGATCCGCCTCTTGCTAAAAAGAATCAAGACAATTCCTTTGACATTGAAACTTTAATTCAACAACTTTTATTTTATTCCGCCGTTATTTGTGTCTTGGTGGCAAATATTTCAATTCGACGCTGGCGCGGCGTAGGGGGGTGTTTGGGGGAATGCCTTTTCTGGTATTGTGTAACCTCTCCGAGGTTATAGTCAGAATCCTCCCGGGGAATCGGGAGGCGTTACAATCTATAAATTCAATAAGCCAAACTCTTTTGTAAGCACCATCTTAAAAGAAAGCGTCCATGCCGATCCTTTCTTGCCGTTGGTTTTAACCTACGGCAACTTTGAAGGTCAGACAAGCACCCATATTTACCGGCCGGAGCCCGGCAGTACATTAAAACAGGCCGCCGCAGTGAACAATATCATGTTTCTCCGCAAAAATCAATTATCAACGAACAATCCACCGCCGGCTGAACATCGATGTCAAGTCCTGAAAAAAGTTGACACATTTATTTGTTAATTATTTTAGTTA
>CAYPMQ010000069.1:11122-13055 GCA_964411625.1 uncultured Ignavibacteriaceae bacterium | reverse complement strand
GCTATAAGACTCCCCGCAGCAGATCCTCTTCCGGGTCCGACAGGAATTCCGAGTTCTCTGGCTGCGGCAATGAAATCCTGGACTATGAGGAAATATCCCGAAAATCCCATTTCCCTGATGGTTTTCAGTTCATACTCAAACCTCTCCTTTACGGCATCATCCGGGTTTTCTCCAAATATCTCTTTCAGTTTCTCTCTGCTGAGATTCTCAAAATATGCATCAAGATTTTTATCCGGAAAATCAGCCGGTATCGGGAAATCCGGGAAATAATATCCTTTTGAATCAAGTTTGAAATCTATTTTATCAGTTATTTCAAGCGTATTTTCAACTGCACCATGGTACTTGCTGAATAGTGAAATCATCTCTTCCTGAGATTTGAAATAAATCTGATCAGTATGGTACCTTAACTGCCGGTAATCGGCTTCGCCTGTTTTATCACCCATCAGAAGGAGAATATTATGTGCGTACGCATCTTCCTTGTTAACGTAATGACAGTCATTTGTTGCTACCATCTTAATGCCGAGCTCCTTTGAAAGCTGAGGCACTTTCTCCAGAACAATCTGATCCTCGGGCATGAAATGATCCTGAAGTTCGAGATAAAAATCATCCCCGAAAAGTGTCTGAAACCTTTCTGCAACTTCTTTTGCTTTGGGATAATTATCATTAACCAGAAATGATGAGATAACCCCGCCCAGACACGCCGATGTGCAGATCAGACCCTCATGATATTTTTCAAGCAGTTCCCAGTCGATTCTCGGGCGGTAATAATATCCTTCAAGGAAACCAAGTGATGAAAGTTTTGCAAGATTATGATAACCCGTCCTGTTTTTTGCGAGGAGTATAAGATGATGGTATGGTTTCTTCTTTTTCTGACCCGGAATTGCCGGGGGCTGAATTTTCTTTTCGAATCTGCTCTCATCAAGAGTGATGTAAGCCTCCATGCCCACTATGGCTTTTATATTCTTCTCTTTTGCAGCTTTGTAGAATTTTGGAATTCCGTACATAACGCCATGGTCAGTAAGAGCAACGGCATGCATATCATACTTAGCTGCAGCTGCAACTATTGATTTAACCGCGGCAGCGGCATCCTGTAAACTGAAATCTGAATGGTTATGGAGATGTACAAACTTTGACATTATTACCTGTAACTTTGCATAAATACTTAAAACGGGGTTTTAAAGTTAAGGTTATAAGCTGAAATTGGGAAGTTAAGTTTAATGTGAATTCTGATTTTTTTAATATTTAAGATCTTTTTGCTTTAGCATTACCGTAAAGACCGAACTCCATTTTGACGGCATAGTCAGGTATTGCCTTGTCTTCTGCAATTTCCATCATAACCTCTGAGTACCCCGGAATACCGATCATGGGAGTCCTTAGTTCATGGCTCATATTAGCAAGAAAACTAGATTTGAGGCTTGACATCTCCTCAGCCTTGTCTTTCGCCCTGATTGTCTCCTCAAAAAGTTCATTTTTCTGAGTAATATCCTCTTTTACGGCAACAAAATTTGGTATGACACCATCTTTATCTTTGACAAGTGAAATGACCACGTGTTCCCGGACCAGATCCCCATTCTTTTTACGGTTTCTGATTTCACTCTGCCGGGTATCCACGCCCGTAATAGTATCCCATAAATTCTTAAAAAACTCACTGTCATGTTTGCCGGAGTTAAGAAATGACGGGGTTTTTCCCATAACTTCAGAGGCAGTATAACCGGTCAGATTCAGAAACGCAGGATTAACATATACTATCCTGCCTTCATTATCGGTCAGGATAATACATACGGGGACCTTTTTAGTAGCCCTCTGAACCATATTCAGTCTCAGTTCTGTATCCCTTTTCTCCGTTACATCGGTCACAATAACAAGCCGGGCATTTTTATTCAAGTAATCAATTATGTGGGAGTCTATTTGGACATAAATAATTCACCCGTCT
>CAYPMQ010000069.1:0-11022 GCA_964411625.1 uncultured Ignavibacteriaceae bacterium | reverse complement strand
ATTCAAGTAATCAATTATGTGGGAGTCTATTTGGACATAAATAATTCACCCGTCTTTTTTTAAGATGACGCCAGTAGCCGGAGTGCTGAAGTCCTCCCCCTGTATTTGCGATGTTGCTCATAAGTTTCGGGATATCATTCTCAGGTCTTATATCCATGAGTGTCATATTGAGGAATTCAGCCCGGCCGTATCTGTATGACTCTACCGCTTCATCATTTACGGCAAGAAATTTCAGAGTTTCAGTGTCAAAAACCCACATTGCCTTGGGGTTATTCTCAAACAGGAGCCTGTATTTCTCTTCACTCTCCCTGAGCTTCTTTTCCTCCTCAACTCTTGCTGTTACATTACATATTATTCCTTAGGCGGCAAACTGTCTGCCGGTTTCATCATAAAGCGGAATGCACACATACTCACCCACAAAACCGATCCGTCTTTTTTGAGCCATCATATAAGAACCGGGTCAGAAGAAGTCTGCCTCAGTGAATCAGTCATTTTAGCAATATCAGATGAGTGTATTATCTCCCTCAGAATAGCCCGTTTATCTGTAAGCTCATCCGGATCATATCCGGAAAGCTGATAAATTGATGGGTTCACGAACTCAAATCCTTCGGGAGGGAAAAATTTGTATCTGAAAATTATGTCTGAACTTCTTTATGCAAGCATTCTGAATTTTTTTCATTCAGAAACAGTTCCTTAAGTACATGCTCCCTTGATTTCTTAATATTTCTTTTTTCAAGTGCTTCCCTTATTGCATAAGGGAGTCATTTCTGCTGACTTTTCAGTACTTAATCGTCCGCACCGGTTTTCATACATTTAACTGCAATATCCTCTCTCACAATTCCGGTTACCGGAATAAAAGGTATTTCAGGAAATTGTTCATTTCTGATCCGGAGTATATTCATATCCGGTAAAATCCGGCATGTAAGAATCACTAAGTATGATATCTGGCTTTGATTCTTTTACAGGTGCTGCAAAAGTGTCTCTTTCGGAAATATGTATAAGTTCACAATCAAGTCCAGACTGCTGAAGATTATGTTTTATCAGTTCAACATCAAATTCCTTATACTCAACCGGGAGAATTTTTATTTCAACATCTATGTTTCAATACACTTTGTTCAGCCTGACGGGGGAACCAATCTCCGGAAGTCTGAATTTTGGGGGTAAAATTAATTTATTAATGTTAATATATAAATGATCTGACTTAACAGACCACCTGCAAAGTACACACAAATATTAATATACTGATCTCCCTGATTTCAGTTCAGTTGGTATTTTTTTAAGGAAAGGGTATTGAGTGAGGCTTATTGAATTAATTTCTACATATTTTATTTGAGTCCGAATCTCTTCTCAACCTCATGCATCTTGCTCAGAATATCTTTGCGGACAAAAGGTTTTGAAATATAATCGTCGCATCCTTCTGCAAGTATTTTTACTTTTTCTCTTTCAAAAGCATAAGCAGTCACCGCCACAACGGGAACATCCTTATATTCAGGTATTTCTTTAATGAATCTCGTAATTTCCAATCCGTTATACTTTTCCCCAAGATTAATATCCATCAGGATCAGGTAATACTGCTTTTTCTTCACCATCTCAAGAGCAGATATACCACTCCCTGTAGTATCCACATCAAATTCAGACTCAAGATACCGGCAAATCACATCCCGTGAGGTCTCGTCATCGTCTATTAAAAGAATATCTGGAAGTTTCACAAATAATCAGGATTAAAATTCTTAGTAACGGATATTTATATAAGAAAACATTTTGTAAAAAGCAATATGAAACAGTGTAAACTATTTAAAACCTCTGAAATATTTATCTCGCAACCAAAATTTCTTCAACTATTCAGCACTACTTCCCCGTATGCCCGAAACCGCCTGCGCCTCTTTTAGTGATGCTTAACTCATCAGATTCTGTAATATCTGCTTTGTAAACTTTTGCGAGAATGAGCTGTGCTATTCTTTCACCTCTGTTTATGAGAAAGTCTTCACGGGAGAAGTTGAAAAGAATTATTTTTATTTCCCCTCTGTAATCCTCATCAATGGTGCCCGGTGAATTAAGTACTCCTATACCATGTTTCGCAGCAAGTCCGCTTCTGGGTCTTACCTGAATTTCATATCCTTCAGGTATTTCTGTCATAAGGTTGGTTGGCACCATTGCAAAACCACCTGCACTGATAATGAGGGGTTCTTCAACTGCAGCCCTTATATCCATGCCGCTGCTGCCTGCAGTCTGGTAAGACGGCAGTTCTATGTCATTAAACTTTTCGTTGATTCTCTTAAATTTTAACAGAATTCCGTTCATTTTCTATTAATTTTATTTGTTAGCAGGTTTTTGAAACTTCGTGCCTCGCTCGGGCTGATTATATCTGCAAGTAGAACCGCCATAATGAATCCCGTAATCAGGGCTGATTTTACAAAGAAAACATCTTCTTTCCCGAAGATAAACAGGTAATAAACCGCCAATGAGATTATATTAAGAATGAGAAGAATCGCTATTTTCCTGTTTTCATAAGGTATTTTGAAAGTTCTCTGTCCGCCGATATAAAAAGCAGCAGCAATAAAAAGATAAGCCAGCAGTGTTGCGAGTGCAGCGCCCATAATCCCGATAAAAGGGATCAGTGCAAAATTCATGATTACATTGATGAGAGCTCCGGCCCCAAGGAGAAGCGGAACAGGAAGACTTTTTTCCTTAATGTAAAATGCAGCATTAAAGTTAACGTAAAATCCGTAAAACAGATAACCGAGGAGCACAACCGGTACGATATACAATCCCGACCAGTAAGCCTGCCCGAGCAGATGAAATCCTGAGATATTCAGACCCACAATTTCATCAAGAAACACAGTGATAAAAAGGAGAATAAATGACCCGGCTATTGTAAAGTATGTAAAGACTTTTGAAAAAAGCTCTCCGGCGCCTTCTTCTTCAGCATATTTAAGAAAAAAAGGCTGCCATGCATACTGAAACATTGAGACATATAGCATCATGAACATGCTCAATTTATAATTCTGCTGGTAAATGCCAAGAGTTCTGAAATCAGTCAGCTTTTCGAGAATGGGTTTATCCACAACCTGTGTAAGCATTGCAGCAAGACCGGCCGGCATAAAAGGAAGACCAAACTTAAAAATTCTTGCCGCCAGTTTAAAGTCTGCCTTAAATTCGAGATTTTCCTTTATCACGGGCAGAAGCACGGCAAAGCTAAATACTGACGCCGCCAGATTGGCGATAAAAATTGCCTCAATATCCATTTTTAGTATAAGTATCAATATGAGGTTAAAGGCAATATTGATAAGAATGTTGGCAACCCTGATCAGTGAAAATTTCATTGATTTATTCTGAAGTCTCAGTGTGATAAATGGAATAACCGTGAGTACGTCAAAAAGGAGAATCCAGATAGCCAGGATTATAAGGCGGTTAAACTTTTCAGGGTCAAGACCTGATTTTTCAATGCCAAGGAATGACGCAATTCCTCCCATTCCGGTAAAAAAGAGAAGTGCAAAGACTACCGAAGTAATAAGAATTATCAGATAAGAGGTTGAAAAGACTTTTTTCGTTCCCTTAAATTCCGGAAGGGACCCCATCTTAAGGTATGCTGAGTCCATTCCGTAGATAAATATGATATTGAAGAGGGCGATGTATGAATATATATTTGATACAACCCCCATATCGGGAGGCTGAAAAATGTTACTGTGAAAAGGAACAAGAATAAAATTAAGAAACCTGCCCAGAACCGTACTTATTCCATAAATAACGGTCTCCCGGGAGAGTTCTTTCAATTTATCAAGCATCTGATGAAGTTATCTTCATTGAAATATCCAGTGCACGGGCACTGTGGGTCAGCGCACCTATTGAGATATAGTCAATTCCCGTTTCCGCAATCTCCCTGATTGTTGCAAGGGTAATCCCCCCTGAGGCTTCAACCAGTGCAGCACCGTTAATCATTTTTACTGCTGTACGCATCATTTCAGGTTTAAAATTATCAAGCATGATTATATCAACTCCTGCGGCAAGCACTTCCTCTATCTGATCAGGTGTACTTACTTCAATCTCAATTTTATAATCAGTTTCTTCCTGAATCTGATGTGCCTTTACAAGTTCAACGGCTTTTCTGATTGAACCGGCAGCTTTTATATGATTATCTTTTATCAGATACATGTCAAAAAGGCCGATTCTGTGGTTTTCTGCCCCACCGAGCTTAACTGCCATCTTATCGGTGATTCTGAGCCCAGGTGCGGTTTTCCTCGTGTCGAGTATCTTAACCTTGGTGTGTTTAACTGCTTCCGTATATTGTGATGTGAGTGTGGCTATACCACTCATTCTTTGAAGAAAATTGAGAGCGGTTCTTTCAGTTTTAAGAATGGAAGAAATATTACCGTTCACGGTTGCAATCTTTGAGCCCACGGTAACTTTTTCACCGTCAGAGGCATATTTATGAAAATGAAGCTCTTCGTCAAATATTCTGAAAATTCTTTCCACAACCTCAAGACCTGCAATAACACCATCTTCCTTAACAAGGAAATCAGCCTGACCGAGGGCATCATCCGGAATGATGGCGTCAGTGGTTATATCTCCGCTTTTAATATCCTCTTCAAGTGCCAGTTCTATTATCCTGTCAACTAACTTAATCATATCAGCTAAAAAAGGGCTCCAGTTTCTTAATAAAAAACTCAGGGGGTCGTGTAATTTTGTAAGTATCGGCTTTCAGAAAAACATGAGATGTGTAGCCTTCGGCAACCTGTTCCATGGTTTCCTTTCTGAAAACCTTGTATTCAAGACGCAGTCCTGCCGAAGCCATAGAGGGATAAGTGGTTTCAATAACAAGAATATCGTCATACCTGGCCGGCTTTAAGTACTTTACAAACGCTTCAGTTACGGGAAGCAGATACCCGTTTCTCTCAACTTCTGCGTAAGGGAGCCCCACTTCTCTTAAAAGTTCAGTTCTCCCGACTTCAAAAAACTCAAGGTATTTACCGTTATAAACAAACCGCATCTGGTCTGTATCGGCATACCTGATGCGGATTTCAGATACTGATTTATACATTTTTATTCTGTATAAGCACCCATCTGAGCAAATTTTTCAATTCTTGCGCTTACAAGTTTTTCAGGTTTAATTTTAATCAGCTCCTTAAGTTCTGCAACCAAATGAGCTTTCAGAATCTCAGCAGCTTCCTGATGGTTTTTATGGGCGCCGCCGAGTGGTTCAGGAACAATTTTATCGATGATTTTCATAGGCAGCAGGTCATGAGCGGTTAGCTTCAGGGCTTCTGCAGCCTGCTCTTTATATTCCCAGCTTCTCCAGAGAATACTGCTGCATGACTCCGGGCTGATAACCGAGTACCACCCGTTTTCAAGCATGAGGATACGATCACCCACGCCAATTCCAAGTGCACCGCCGCTGGCACCTTCTCCAATTATAACAACAATTATAGGTACTTTAAGCCGGCTCATTTCAAGAAGATTTCTTGCTATTGCTTCTGCCTGCCCTCTCTCTTCTGCTTCAAGACCCGGAAATGCACCGGGGGTATCGATAAGACAGATTACCGGCAGATTGAATTTTTCTGCAGTTTTCATAAGCCTCAGGGCTTTCCTGTAACCTTCAGGATTCATCATACCGAAGTTTCTGTACAGGTTGGATTTTGTATCGCGTCCTTTCTGCTGACCAATGATCATGACCTTAAACGTATCAATTTTTGCGAGACCGCCCACAATGGCTTTATCGTCTTTAAAACAGCGGTCACCGTGGAGTTCAATAAAGTTCTCGGTCATCATATAAATATAATCAAGAGTATAAGGACGGTCAGGATGACGTGCCAGCTGCACTCTCTGCCATCTGGTCAGGCTTTTGTAAACACTCTCCTTCAGAATTCTCACCTTGTCTTCGATAATTTTTATTTCATTATCAATGTTGAGACCGTCAGAAGCGCTTTTCATCTGTTCCAATCGCTCCTCCAACTCAATTATCGGCTTTTCAAAATCCAGTACTGTTTTTGGCATATTATTTTTTACTTATAAATTTGTTAAAAGTTTTTCCGAGGATTTCAATATCCAGCCAGATATTCTGATTCCTGGCATAATAGATGTCAAAGCCCTCTTCCTGTTCCGTTTCAGTGTACCAATAGCCGGTAAGACCCTGTTTCCCAAGATACAGCCGGTCATTATGTCCTGCCTTTGCGGGACCCACAAAACTCATTTTTCCGGATAAAACTTTCGGAACTCCAAGTACAAATTTAACAAAATCACTTTTACTCCTGCTGAATATACTGAAAACAAAAGTAAAAGGATAGAGGAGCGCTAAAATAATCAACCCGAAAACAATATCAAATAACGATTTTATTATCCTGTTCTGGAAGGCAGAAATATTGTAGTTTACTTCAAACAAAGGAATATTATCAAGTGATGAAACTGCAGATTTACCGATCAGATAATCAAGTCTGTTACCGGCAATCTGAAATTCCACATTTTCATTCTGACATGAAGAGACTAACGTCATCATGGTATTGTATGAAATCTCTCCCGAGGTGAATATAACAGTATTGATTTTCTTCTCCCTGATTACCTTAACGAGGTTATCAGTTGCACCTACCACACTGAATCCCGCAACTTCACTACCAACATCTTTTCTTGTGAGCGAAATAAGTCCTAATACATTAAACTTAAGCTCGGGTTTCGCAGAAAGCTTTTTTGCCATCTCTGCCGTGTTAGCATCTGTGCCGATAATTACAGTTCTGCGTGCCTTGAGCCCTCCGGTGAAATCACCAAGCCTGAAAACAACCTTGAAAATTATGCGCCAGGCTGAAAGAACAAAAAGCAACAGGAAGTAATTTATAAGCAGAACACCGCGTGAAAAAGCGTAATCTTTAAAGAAAAACGTAAGTGAAGAGACTGTAAAAAATCCTATTATGACTGCACCAAGAGTCCGCAGTACAGAAATTTTTTCCTTGGTGTAAGCACCTATCAGAATAGAAATCAGCATGTGGATAGCCACCGGAACGGTAAACACCGCCGGAATTCCATAATCAGGGAACCATCTCCAGGTTGTGCTGGTCTCTGAATGAATCACGGCAGCCAGATACAGCGTCAGGTTAAAAAAGATCAGGTCCATGGCGGCACTGATCAGAATAAATTTTCTCTTCCCTAAAAAAGCCACCATCTCTCTGAGGAATATGGCAAATCTGATTAATGATATTATCGGTACCGAGTAAGAGAAGTACTTCTTTACGAATATGTGCATTGCTTCGTAAAATACCCTTGTCTCATTAAGACTGCTGCGTCTTGTGCTTTCACCCTTATAATGAATTATCTGAGTATCATGATAATAGTAAACTTTGTAACCGGCTTTCTGCACTCTGAAACACCAGTCAAGATCTTCGCCGTACATAAAAAACTCTTCATCAAGCCCGCCGATTTTTTCATACACCTCACGCTTCATCATCATGAATGCGCCTGAAATGGCATCAACCTCATAAGTCTGATTTTCATCAAGGTAGGTAAGATTGTATCTGGCAAAAAGTTTGCTTTTAGGGAAAAGGGTGCTAAGTCCCGTAACTTTGGTGAATGAAGTCCAAAGATCAGGAAAACTTCTTCTGCACGCCGGCTGGAGATTTCCGTCTGACCCAATCATTTTACAGGTTGCAAGACCTGCATCAGGATAAGAATCAAAAAAGGCGAACATTTTGGTAAAAGTATCCTCGCTGACAAGTGTATCGGGATTAAGAAGGAGGAGATATTTACCTCTAGCAATCTTCAGCCCCATGTTGTTGGCTTTTGCAAAACCTGTATTTTCACTATTCTCAATGAGTATAACAGCGGGATATTTTTCTTTTACCATCTCAACCGAACCATCGTCAGAGGCGTTATCAATTATGATAATTTCTGCGGAAATATCTCTTGAGGCGCGGTAAATTGAATCGAGCAGGTTCTGGAGGAATTCTTTAACGTTATAGTTAACTATTATTATTGAGAGGTCCATATCAGGATTACAGTTGTCCGAAGACACTCCTTAATCTTAATATCCATACCATTAGAACAGCTTCACGAACTATCCTTTTTGACATCTTTGATTTGCCTAATGTACGGTCATGGAAAATAATCGGCTTCTCGGCAATTCTGAATTTTTTCTTCCATGCCTTGTAGTTAATCTCAATCTGAAAGGCGTATCCGTTTGATCTAATATTACTGAGATCAATTGCTTCAAGCACTTCTCTTCTGAAGCATTTGAATCCGCCGGTTGAATCCTTGATTGGGAGCCCGGTTATAACCCTTGTGTACTGATTGGCAAAATAGCTCAGCAGGAGTCTTCTCATCGGCCAGTTGATAACGTTAACACCCTGAATATATCTGCTGCCGATAACGAGGTCATTGTCCTTTATTTTCTCGAGGAAATTAGGAATTTCTTTTGGGTCATGAGAAAAATCGGCATCCATTTCAAAGATGTAATCAAATTTATTTTCAATTGCAAATCTGAAACCTGCAACATAAGCCGTCCCGAGTCCCATCTTTCCGGGTCTTTTAAGCACATGCACCTTTTCATTTGTTGTGCTGAGTTCTTCAACATAGTTACCGGTGCCATCGGGTGAATTATCGTCAACAATAAGAATTTCCAGCCCCTCAATGTGAAGTGAGAGCAGTTCCGAAATCATTTTTTGAATGTTATCGATTTCATTATAAGTCGGGATAATGACCAGGGTTCTTTTTGCCATATAACTCTGAATATTATTCGTAATGACCTTTACCGAAAATCATCACGAAAGCGGTTCTGAATAAGATCTTAAGATCATTTCTTAGGTTAAAGTTTTCTATGTAAAACAGGTCATAATTAAGTTTTTTTCTGACATCCTCAATAGTCTCGTCATACTTGTGTTTGACCTGTGCCCAACCGGTTACACCGGGGCGTACTCTTAATCTTCTTTTGTAATAAGGTATCTGTTCAGAGAGTTTTTCTACAAAATAGGGTCTTTCAGGGCGGGGCCCAACAAGACTCATTTCCCCTTTAAGGACGTTTATCATCTGCGGAAGTTCATCAATCCTGACCTTTCGGATAAATTTCCCTACGCGGGTGATTCTGGGATCATCCTTGGATGCCCAGACCGGTCCGGTTTTCGTTTCCGCATCCTGAAACATCGACCTGAATTTAACCATCATGAAAGGCTTTCCGTTAAGCCCGCTTCTTTCCTGTCTGAAGAGGACGGGACCCGCACTTTCCAGTCTGATGGCTATTGCCGTGGCAATAAAAACAGGGAAAGTTAATATTAATATAATCAAAGATACACTGATATCAATAAAGCGTTTGGCTTTCTTCTCCCAGTCGGTTAAGAGCTGAGGATTGATATCAATCAGCGGAAAACCGTAGATATGCATCGTTTTGGCGGCTCCGCTCAGTATATCATAGAGATCAGGAATTATTTTAAACGATATATCCCTGCCTTCAAATCTCATGATGAGATTTATTATAAGGTCATCATGGTTTCTTCCCAAGGCAAAAACTACCTCTCTGATATTATGCTTTTCAATTATCGCATCAAGCTTATCAATCGTGCCCAGAACCTTAACCCCGTTATGCTCTCCTTCAGCCGCCTCACTGCTTTCAACAATGTAACCCGTGATATCAAGCCCCAGCGCCCTGTGATCGTTGATCTCGTCGTGTACATTGTGGCCATTTTCATTAAACCCGATTATAATGGCGTTTCTTCTCCCTATTCCTTTTATAAGAAGAATTCTCTGAACGGTTCGGATCATCAGCCTTCCGAAACCGGTAAAAAGGAGGAAAAGACCCCAGTAAATGAATATCAGAAATCTTGAATCTGAGCTGATGTTTGATCTGTAGTCATCCCACAAAATAAGAAAGAAAAGAAAAAATACTCCCGAAGCAGAAACCTTGAAGAGAGTAATAAGTTCATCAAGCCTGGAAAGAGCAAACCAGGTACGGTACATTCCCGCAGTGAGAAAGAGGAAAAACCAATAGAAATAAAGCACCGCCATGCTGAGAGCAAAATCAGGCATTGTAAGAAGATCAAACCAGCCCGTTTCAACCCTCATCAGGAAATAAATAATGAACGCTGCATTAACCGAGATGAAATCACTCAGCAGCAGTAATAATTTTTCGGTTCTTTTTTCCAATTCGGATTAATCAGTGATAATGAGACTTTATTAAAGGTTTTTCGTTTTTTAATTTCTTTAGGCGCAGTATGTAAAATGCTCCATCCTTCATACCCGACCAAAGTGAACGGATAAAACCAAACTCTCCGCCTCTCTTTACAAAAACAAGGGTAAGAGTTTTAAGTATAACAATAAACAGACTGTAAAAGAGTATGTACAAACGGCTGAAAAGATTGAAATCCCTGAAAAATAAGAGACGGTTTCTGGTAAAATAGTAATGATATAATGATGATTGTTCACCCCAGTTCTTTCCTGCCCCTGAACGGTGATAAACAATAGCGTGAGGAGTGTACTTTAATTTAAATTTTTTGGATACTTCATAAGAATATGCAAGATCTTCACAATACATGAAGTAGATTTCTTTCATGTACCCGAATTCCTCAATCACCTTTCGTGAAATCATCATGCACGCGCCTTCTGTATGACTTATTTCACGCTCTGCATGCCCGAACTCGGTCACCTTCATACCTCTGCCTGTTGAAACAGGTCCGCCGCGCCAGAAATTATACGTGCCACCGGCGCAGTAAATTGTATCTTCATGCCCCATGAACAGCACTTTGGGTGATACAATCCCGATTGCACTGTCACTTAAGGCAGTTTCTGTCATTTTTCTTATGGCATTTTTATCAAAAACGAGATCATTGTTTGAATAAACAACATAATCCGCTCCGTTTTCAATGGCATACTTTGCCCCGATGTTCATTCCGCCCGCGTAACCACCATTTACACCGGAGAGTATCACCGGAACTGAGGAGAAATATTTCTGCAGTTTCTCACCGCTTTTATCAGGCGAGGCATTGTCAACAATAATTACGCTCATCTCAGAATAGTCTGATTCCAGCAATGATGACACACAGTTTACTGTATCAT
>CAYPMQ010000068.1:0-13060 GCA_964411625.1 uncultured Ignavibacteriaceae bacterium | reverse complement strand
TATTCGTGTTAATTCGCTCCGCTGTGGCGGAATTCGTAAAATTCGTGTTTCAAAAATTTATCAGTGTTCATCCGTAAAATATGCATTTCCCAAAACCATAAGCGGGAACCAAGAACAGACTCACTTCTCGTTCATATAATATGAGAGTGCTCCTGAGGGGCATTTATTAACCTGAGCTTTAATCTCATCAGTTGATGCGCCTTGCGTATTTATCCAGGGGCTCTTTCTTGTGTTAAATACCCCGGGGAGACCTTTAACACAGTTGGCAGAATGAGTACAAAGTCCCCGAATGCCATACAACAGTAACCTCACCGTTAGTGTATTCCTTTTTTACATCTTTCATATCATACTCCTTTCGCGTTTAATTTGATTTTACATATTCGTTAATGAGCGGATCCATAATACGGAACCAGAGCGGGGGCAGCAGGGCAAGCAGGATCATTCCGGGATAACCGGTTGGATGAACCGGACTTTTCTCAAAATGTCTCAGTATCTGATATTCACGTGATGCATTCATGTGATGATCAGAGTGCCGTGTAAGCTCAAAGAGGAACCAGCGGCTGATGTAATTATTTGAGTTCCAGGAGTGAGCGGCTTTAACTTTCTCCGGTCTGCCGGATTCAGCAATTTCTCTTCTTAAACCATAATGTTCGATATAATTCACAACCTCTAGCAGAGCAAATCCTATAAATGAGGCAGTCAGGTAGTAAGCAAAAACTCCCCATCCGTATCTGTATATTATCGCCCCCCACAAAATAAACTGACCGGCATGCAGATAAAACATAATGTTATAAACCGATAAAGTCTTTTCTCCTTTTTTGCCGAGTCTTTCTGACTCAAGTTTCCAGGCGCCCATGTATGACATGATTATCGATTTCAGCAGGAATGTATAAACAGCTTCCCCCTTTTTTGCGCTTGCGGGATCCTCATCGGTTGCAACGTTTTTATGATGTCCCCTGATGTGTTCGATATAAAAATGAGGATAAGACGTTGCGGTCAGCAGAAGGATTCCGGCAAATCTGTGACTTGCCTCTTTTCTGTGAATAAGTTCATGCGCAACCGTTATCCCGATACCACCAAGAACAATTCCTGCAGCAAACAGAGCTCCTGCAATCTCATAAAATTCACGCCCTGAACCGATGAATTCCAGAAAACGGTATAAGACAAAATACACTGCTGCAAGCTGACCCCACAAAAGAATATAGTAAACAGCCCTGCTTTTCATCAGCGAATATTCCTCATCGCTGAGATTTGTATCATCCGTTCCAAGAAGCAATTCAATAACCGGAATGAAAACAAATATAAAAAGCAGTGTCGTAAAGCTGTAAACTCCGCCAAGGCTGAATGAAATAACAGCACTCAGCGGTATAAGGTATGACAGCAGATACGGCAGAGATCTTAATGTGTGTTTCATGAATTTTTTCTTCAGAGAAATGTTTAATTATCTTAAAATCTGAATACAGGAGAACCAGATACCGCAATATATAAACTTTGCCTGAATTATAATTCACCGGGGGTTGTTATATTTGAGACCAACAATCTTTTAATTAATGCCGTATTCTGATATAAACTCACCCGAATTTAACGATAACAGAAATTACAACTACTCCGGATTTGAGAAGGAGGAGCGGCTTGAATATTCTGTAATAGAAAGCATGATTCCTGATGGCGCATCGGTTATTGATCTTGGCTGCGGAAACGGCTCATTGCTTGAACGCCTGAAAAAATCAAAAAAATGTGCGGTTACAGGAGTCGAGATTTCTGAAAGCGGTGTTGAAGCGTGCCACATGAAGGGTCTGACCTGCTTTCATAAGAGCATTGATGATGAGCTCCCCTTTCAAAATAATCAGTTTGACTGGGCGGTATGCAATGTGACGATTCAGATGGTTATGTACCCTGAGACTCTCATGGCAGAGATGAAAAGGATTTCAAAGAATCTGATCATCTCGTTTCCCAATTTTTCCTTCTATAAAAACCGGCTGGATATGTTTTTCAAAGGGAGGATGCCCCGTTACTGCCTTTTCGGGTATTCCTGGTATAATACGGGTCATATTCATCAGCTTTCAATTAGAGATTTCAGAGAGCTGGTTCAGAAAACAGGCGGATTAAAAATTTCAGAAGTGAAAACTCTCAGGCAGGCAGGAGCTCTTAAAAACTTTTTTACATACAGGATGCCTGATTTATTCATGCTCCTTCCCGTCATCAGACTGGAAAAATTATAACCATTCAATCGCATTATGCATTATAATTTCTGCACACTTTTTGACTCAAACTACCTGACCCGGGGACTCGCAATGTATAACTCCCTGAGCAGGGTCTGCAGCAGTTTCACTCTGTATATTTTCGCTTTTGATGACAGGGTGTATGAGATTCTGCGTGCCCGTAACCTTAAAAATGCCGTCATTATATCGCTTAAGGAGTTTGAAGACACCGAGCTTCTCAAAGTTAAACCAACAAGATCAATAGCGGAGTATTGCTGGACTTCAACTTCATCAACAGTTCTTTATGTGCTTGAAAATTTTGATGCTGATAACTGCACCTATATAGATGCGGATCTGTATTTTTATTCATCGCCTGCCCCTCTGTTTGAAGAGATGGGGAGCAGATCAATACTGCTTACTGAACACAGGTACTCCCCTCAGTATAACAAGGAAGTTAAAAGCGGTAAATACTGCGTACAGTTTGTGACTTTCAAAAAGGATGAACAGGGGCTGAAAGCACTCAGGTGGTGGCGTGAGCGCTGCCTTGAGTGGTGTTATGCATATTATGAAGATGGTAAGTTTGGTGATCAGTTATACCTTGATGACTGGACCACAAGATTTGACGGCGTGCATGAACTTCAGCATAAGGGAGGAGGCCTTGCCGCGTGGAACGTTCAGCAGTACAGTTTTTCTAACAAAGAAGGTAAACTCACGGGAACGGTTACTTCAACAGGTGAACAATTTGATGTTGTGTTTTACCACTTCCACTATCTCCGGTTTTTCACGAACGGGGAGGTTGAACTCGGAAGAAGGACTCTCACCCCTGAAGTACTTGATTTGTTTTATAAGCCTTACATTAAGGAACTGCTTGCGCTCAAAGATGAAATCAGCAAGGAGTATCCCGGTTTTGATCCCAACGGAGCAGGAATGAAACCTGCCGGGCTGAAAGCAAGTATTATTACGGTTTACAGAAAGCTTAAAAAAGTTTACAATATTTTTGAAATAAATAAATTTCTGAGCAGATAATGGCATATTTTATTGATCTTAAGACAATCACCGATAACAGGGGTAGTCTCACAGTTATTGAAGATGCTCTCCCTTTTGAAGTGAAGAGAATTTATTACATCTATGGTGCTGATGGTTCAAAGCGTGCCGCACACCGTCATATCCAGACTGTTCAGGCCACAATCTGTCTGCACGGAAGCTGTGAAGTTTATAACAATAACGGTGAGAAAAAAGAAAACTTCGTTCTTGACAACCCGTCAAAATGCCTGATTCTTGAACCGCGTGACTGGCATGTAATGCATAATTTCAGCAATGAAGCCGTGCTCCTGGTTCTTGCATCTTCAAAATATGACAAGGCAGATTATATCCACGAGGAATACAAATGATTGATTACGAAAATCTGAAAGAACTTAACAAGCCTTTTTTTGATGAGTTTACTCATTCTTTTTCCAGGACTCTCAATAGCGGCTGGTATATTCTCGGGAATTCGGTAAGGGAGTTTGAGGCAAAGTTTTCGGCTTATACAGGCTCTGCTCATTGCATTGGTGTTGCCTCAGGTCTCGATGCACTTATTCTGTCACTCAAGGCATTTGATTTTGAACCGGGTTCTGAAGTGATTGTGCCTTCAAATACTTACATTGCAACCATACTTGCCGTTATGCACGCGGGGCTTAAACCCGTCCTGGTTGAACCCGATATAAAAACTTATAATATCAACCCTGCACTTATTGAAGAAAAAGTAACTCCGAAAACACGCGCAATCATGATTGTTCACCTCTACGGCAAATCTTGCGATATGGACCCAATCATGGCAGTTAAAGAAAAATACGGCCTGAAACTTATTGAGGACTGCGCACAGAGTCACGGAGCAACCTACAAAGGCAAAATGACGGGAACATTCGGTGAGTTCGGTGCTTTCTCTTTTTATCCCACCAAGAACCTGGGTGCCCTTGGAGATGCGGGCGCAGTTACAACGGATGATCCAAAACTTGCTGCAAGAATTGCCCGGCTGAGAAATTACGGATCAGAAGTAAAGTATTACAATCAGGAGGTTGGTTATAATTCAAGGCTTGATGAGATGCAGGCAGGATTTTTAAAAGTAAAGCTTGCCCGCCTTGATGAGATTAACTCACACAAGAGGAAACTGGCTGCTATTTACGAAAAGAACCTGAAAAGCGATTTTATCAAACCGGTTATTGATTCCGATTATTTTGATGTTTACCATATTTATAATATCAGACATCCTGAAAGGGACAGATTAAGAGCCTACCTGCTTGAAAACGGTGTTAAAACCGAAATCCATTATCCCGTTTCTCCCAACAGACAGGAAGCAATGCAGGGAATTATTGAAGGCGCCTATCCTGTTTCAGAAGAGATTCACGCAACAACACTGAGCCTCCCCGTCTCTTTCTGCCATACTGAAGATGATATATATAAAGTTACTGAGATTCTGAACAGATTTTAGATTGAGCATGAAAACAGAAACAAAAATTCCTCAAATTACTTTTACATACAGTAAAGCTTACCGGTTCATTTACAGATACGGCAATATCGTTATGACGTTTCTTTCGCTGCTCTATATCTCACCGTTTCTTTTAAAACCTGATAAAACGACTCAGGATATCATTTTTCTTTTATTCATTTTCCTTATAATCATTCTGCTTGACTGGTATTTTATCTCCCTGATAAAAGTGCTTCCTTACAAAATTGAAACCACTCCAACCGGTCTTAAATGCTCTGATTATTTTTACGGTATTAATAAAGTTACCGAAATTAAATTCAGCGATATAACAAAGCTTAAAGGGGGAATTTTTGACGGAAAGCCGACCGGTGTGATGAGAATTTTTACTGACGGTGAAAAAGAAGCTGCTGCCTTTTTTCAGAAACTCGAAAAGTCTGAGACTCTTGTTGCAATAATCCTGAGTAATGTAAGGAAAGAACTTTATGATGAAGTAATTAAAAACCTGGGGGAAACCGGCCAGATTCTGAAATCCAAAAGAAAGTCTAAATCTTAGTTTTTATGATTGAGGCAAGTTTTTTTGCGATTTCTTTACGGTCAAACTGAGCTATAAATTCCATATCGGTTGTAAACCGCTCTGCCTTCAGGAAAAATTCCTCAGGCGACTCATTAAAACCGAACATCATACCAGCTCCCGATTTTTCAAGTATCGTTTTTACTTCAAGATTATCTTCACCGAATGCAAGCACGGGCTTTCCGGTTCTGAGGTATTCAAACAGTTTACCCGGCAGATGACGTTTTTCCATGGCGCAGACCCAGAGATAATCGGATGCCATCACTTCTTTAATCATATCATCATAGCTGAGAAACCCGAGATAATCAGTATAAGGGTCGAGCCCTGCCTCCGTTATTGATTTCCTTATTCCCGGGCTTACAGTCCCCGTGAATTTAAGTCTGAAATTTTCTCCTGATTGAATTTTTTCTTTAAGAAATTCCCACATCTTCAGTGGATTCTGGAAATCAAAGATATTGCCTGAGTGCATCAGAACTTTTGCCCCACCTTCTTTTTTAGTCTCAGGGAGATTTTCAAATTTGAAACCGTCATAGCCCCAGAAAAGGACATCACTTTTATTTTCCAGGAACGGATACTTTTTCCTGTACTCGCTGAGAGTTGTGGCCGTTACGAAAAATACTTCAGATGCAGCTTCAAAAACTTTCTTTTCAAATGCAGAATCAATTTTTTTTGTGAGTGCGCTTCTGCTTTGACCCTGATAATAGGCAATATCCATCCACGGATCAATAAGTACGGGGAAAAACGGGACATTGAGCTCGGAAGACAATCTTCTTGCAATCAGATGAGTTGAATGGGGCGGACCCATACTGATTATTGCATCAAAGCGGGATTCCTCAAATATCCTTTTCCCTTCTTTAACTGCATATGGGAACCAACCTATCCTTGCATCCGGCACAAAAAGGTTCATCCTGATCCACACTGCTATTTTATGTCTGGGGTCTGAATTTTCTTTTGAGATGGTCTCAGATGCAACCAGCACCTCATCTTTTCCTTTACCCGTGAATTTTCTGTATAAATCAAACGGTTCAAACACAGGTGATTTAAAGACTCTTAATCCTTCGGGCACTTCTTTCAGCAGACTCTCATCTTTCTGAGTGAAAGTCTCTTCTTCAACTGTAAGCACCATTGGGTCAAACCCGTACTGTGGCAGATACTGAATCATCCTCAGCGGAAACTGAAGGGATGCTTTGCCTGACGGGGGCCAGAAATAGGTGAGGAAAAGAATTTTCTTCACTAAGCGGTCCTTGTACCTATGTATTTAATGACATCGGATTCACCTTTATGAAGGGACCCTTCACTTAATGTTACTGTGTCTTTTGAAAAGAGATCAAACTCAAGCTCAATAAAATCCTCTGCTATTTCCGCGAGAGAATATAGAAGGTCGGGATTTTTTGGGCCTCCGGTACCTTTAAGGATCTGGGTTTTATCATAGGCTATGAAAATGAGTTTCCCGTCGGGTTTGAGTACCCTGGCAATCTTTCTGTGAAATGATTCTCTCATTTCGGGCTCAAGATGCACAAAAACGAGGCCCACTGCATCATAAGAAGCTTCGGCGGGCTCAAATTCTGCAATGTCGTTCACAGTGTAATTAATTTCCACACCTGTTTCAAGGGCAAGTGCATCGGCTTTTTTCTTTGCGGCATTACTCCAATCAAATGCATCAACATTCCAACCCGATTGTGCTGCAAATACGGCGTTCCTTCCTTCACCTTCTGCGGGAAGCAGTATTTTGCCCGGTTTTAATTTCGATATACTCTCTTTAAAGAATTCGTTTGGTTCTTTGCCATAAACATAATCTTCCGAACTGAATCTCTCTTCCCAGTTCTCCCTTACGGGATGTAAAATAGTACTCATCTGTTCTATCTGCTAAATTCAAAAAAACATATTATTAAAGGTAAAATATCTTTATGACCTTACCTAAACCGCAAGGGCTCATCACCGTTTTTTAGTTATTGTAAATGAGTGGTTATTGCCTGATAATAAGCTTTTCCCGGGATCAATCTGGTTTTGCGGGGTTCCTTTGGAGCACATCCTGTGGTGTTAATTTTCCAGTGTTTTATTCATATTTTAATTGCTCATAATGATCTCAGCGATCGTGATTTATATATTAGTTAGGAGTTCAGATTTGTGCCTGTTAAGCATATATGAATGGGGCTGGAGCCCCGGGAGGCGGGGGCTCTTCTACCGTGTACTGAAGTAAACGGAAACAGATAAGGTATCGTTATATTATTATATTACAATAGTTTAGATTATCCATTGCTTTCGGTTTTAACCAAAAAGTCAATCCGACTGCGGCGGAACAGGATCAGGATTCAGGCATCAATAACACTTCACATGTACCGCCATTCCAATAAAATTGGAAATGCGCTTTTATTATCAGGAAAGAGTGAATCCATAGCATAAGTACAGGCTCCCCGGATCATCATTCCCTAAAACCCTGTTCAAACATAACCTGATAAATTTATTACCTTATATATCCTCAGAGTCTTCAAAATGACTTAACCCAAATATTTTATATATTTGCTGGAAACAAATTATAAATTCAGACGTGATTATATTGAAAGATTTACAGAAGTTAATTGTCGTAGGGGATAAGGTTCTCGTAATGCCTGCAGAAGAAAATTCAAAAACGAACAGCGGATTGTATCTTCCTCCGGGAGTTTCGGAAAAAGAAAAGGTCCAGAGCGGTTACATAATAAAGGTCGGGCCAGGTTATCCCATTCCGCCTGTTGTTGATGAAGATGAGCCATGGAAAGAGAAAAAAGACATAGTGAGATATATACCTCTTCAGGCAAAAGAGGGTGATCTCGCCATTTTTCTTCGCAGGGAAGTAATTGAAATTGAGTATGAAAAGGAAAAGCTTCTTATTGTGCCTCAGTCAGCGATACTGCTGCTCATAAGAGAGGATTTTCCGGGTTTCTGAAACCGGTCCACAAAGCACTGACAAACCTAAAAATTATCTGAAGGATCCGCTGATCAGTTTAGGAGCAGATTCTTTTTTTAATTTATTTCCGGTCTGAAAAACTCATTAAGGGAGTGAAAAACAGGCACCCCTGCACTCTGCAGTCTTTCAAAGCTCTGATGCCCGGAAGCTATAAGTATGGAATCAATCCCAATTTCATCTGCCACTTCATGGTCATGCAGTGTATCACCAACCATGAGGATTTTTTCATCATCCCGTCTGATTTTTTCAACCAGCAATTTTCCGTTTTCAAGTTTACTTGCCGCCCAGATATTATCAAGACCGGAGATAAACTCAAAATGTTCTTTTACTCCGTTTCTCTCAACTATATTCATCAGCCCGTCAAGTGTGTATGCGGAAAGTATCGATGATTTTATTCCATGCTCTTTAAGGAATCCCAGTATAGGTCTTACATCCGGGAAGAGGGATGCTTCATATTTTCTTCTCTCATATTCATTCATCCAGTCCCAGCCGAGCTTTTCAAAAGAGTGAACCGAGAAATCGATTCCTGCCGCTTCATAATAATGCTTAACCGGGAAGGTGAATATCTCTCTGTATTTTTCAAGGGTGAGAGGTGGGAGGTCAACGCTTTTCAGTACTCTGTTAATGATCTCGAGACAGAGGTGCACGTCATCAAGCAGGGTGCCGTTCCAGTCCCAGATTATATGATCGTATTTAAGACTCAATTTTTGCTCTCAGTTTCTGCAGTTTCTTCCCGCAGAGTTTCTTCATTTACTTCTGAACCGGAAACTTCTTCATTTACGGCCGGGGCTTTTACTTTGATGATCATGATTGAAAGATCATCATCAAGTTCGGCTGTTTCCTTGAATATCTGAACATTATAAAGTATGCTTTCAAGAATATCGTTCACATTGCGGTCTTTTGCCTTCCTTATAATTTCTTTAAGTCTGGCGGTGCCGAAATCTTCATTCAACCGGTTTTTCGTTTCCGTTACCCCATCCGTGAAAAACACAAACAGGTCACCGGGTTTAAGATCGGCCTCAAATTCCTCAATTGTCTTGCTGAAAAGGCCATTATCATTCATTCCCAGCCCTATCCCTTTAGGTACAACTTCACTGCATTCACCGCTTTCATAACAGTAATGAAGAAACGGAGAATGGCCCGCCCTGATTACTTTGATTTTTTCTTCATTTTCAATTGTGACACCAATTGCAGTGAAAAATATTCCTTTATCAAATAACTTTTTGACAATATCGTTAAGGGAAATAAAGGATTGTTTAAGGTTTTCAAGTCTGAGTGTGAAATATTTTAACAAAGCATGAACCTGAATCATGTAAATTGCAGCCGCCATACCTTTGCCTGATATATCACCCATGACAATGTAATGCAGCTTTCGGTCATCTTTTTCAGGAGTATGAAGACTCAGATAATCCCCGCCTACTTCTCTCGCAGATTTAATAAATCTTGCAAACTCAATTTTCTTAAAGTGCGGCATGTCAACTTTGGTAAGCTTGGCCTGTATTTTAGCTGCAACTTCAAGTTCATCTGCGGCAGTAAGTTTTCCGGCGAGCTCAAATGCAAGAAGAAGATTCATCACAAGAAATGAGAATGTTGCCCACATCCAGTTGTTGATTGCTGCCGAGTAAAAAAAGATAATCAGGGCAAGGGTATAAGCAATTCTTCTTACGGGGTTAAGTTTAAGCAGGAATGCAACAGCAAGATCTTTGGTAAAAATGAAAATACGCTCAAGCTTGTTGTATGATTCGTAATTTTTCTTTCCGATACTGTTGAGGTAAAACTGATAAACTTCAGGTGCTTCTGTTTTGATAAGTTTCTCAAGATGGCTCCTGTCAAGGTCTTCAGTATAAAGCTTGTAAATATTGTTAAATAGGTCTCTTTTTGCCAAATTTCTAAATATTTATTTTAACGGCTTCAATATAACCAATTAGAAAGCAGGTTGAAAAATCTTGGGATGAATGATCTTATTATTATTTCAAAGGTAACTGAATCAAATAAGCTAAATTTTCGGTATACTTGGGCTGACTTAACACATTACCGGCTAAGCATCCGGATATAAGTTACTCCTTAAGAGAATTAAATTATATCTGCCTGAAAGAAATCATGGAATAACACGTATCGGTAATTAAAAAGATATGAAGGACGGTAAGAAGAATTGTAAAGATGCGGGAAAAATAGTAACTTTATTTCTCCCGCACAAAATTAATCAGTTATTTACGGGGTTGAGCAGAATTTTATCTATTAATTCTGTCAGAGTCGGTTTGGGCAGAGCACCCTGAGCCATCTGTGGCTTACCATCTTTAGGGATAAAGAGGAGTGACGGAATACTTCTGATGCCAAAAGCGGCAGCCAGTTCCTGCTCTGATTCGGTATCGATCTTATAGATGTTGATCCGGTCTTTATAAGCTACAGATAACTCTTCCAGAACCGGCGCAACCATTTTACACGGCCCGCACCAGTCAGCATAAAAATCGATCAGACAGGGCTTATCACCTTCAAATTTCCATTCAGTGTTTTGTTCGTAATTGAAAACCTTCTCAAGAAAGGTTTCTTTTGTCAGATGTTCAGTCATTAAATTCTCCGTTTTTTAGAAGTATGATGACCGGATAATCAAAAGGATTCAGGAATCAGTTTTGGAGAGGGTTTTCAACCGGCTGAAAGCCGGCTGAAGCCTGCTCAATAAAGGGATCCGCAGTTTTCAGATTGTACCTGCGGGAGAAATGAAACAGCAGCAGCTTTTTTACCTTGCCTTTTTCTGCAAGAAGTGCCGCCATAGACGGTGTAAGGTGATAGTTTTCTTCTGCCAGATGTTTATCCTCGTCAAGATACTGGCTTTCGCAGAAAAGGTAATCAGAATATTCTATAAAGTTTACAAGTTCATCAGAAGGCACTGATCCATAGTGGAAATCTGTAAGGCAGGATAATTTATCTCCGCTGATCAGGCTGAGGTATCTTGCCGCAAGCTCTTCCCATTTGTATTCCTTACCGTCTGCATTCAAAGTACCTCCGCCCGTATAGTAACATTCTTTAAGCTTTGCAATCCACGGACCGGGAGTGAGCCCGTCAGCCAGAGCCGCATCATTATCAAACCTTAGGTGATCATTCTCAACAACGGAGTATCCGCATACCGGTATTTTATGATCGAGCAGTATTGCTCCTATTGTGAAAGGAGGTGAAGAAGCAATTATACCGGGTGGCCTGAAAGTTTTTTCTTCCTCATACTGCAATCCGGTGAAGCCGTCTGAACATGATAAATGTATCGTTCTGATTTTTCCCGGAGTTATTTCTGTGATTTCCCAGTTTCCCGATTCTGATGCAGAGAGATTCCACTCAAATGAACTTAGTCTGCTTCTCACATACTTTATCGTTCCCGGCGGTCCGAAAATTTTAACCGGAGGCTCAGTGCGGTTAAAGTTATGCCTTATAAAGGAATCAAAACCGCAGACATGATCAAAATGGAAATGGGTGAATAAAAGGTAATCAACGGAGCGGATTTCAGAGATGGTAAGACCCTTAAGAACATTTTCACCGCAGTCAATCAGGATGCTGATAACCCCGGTACCTGAGTCAGCTTTGATATAGAGGGCGTTATCTTTGAAGATTCTGCCCAGAACTCTTCCTTTAACCGGCATCAGAATTTTTGATTTTTTTTCTGAGTGTCACTATATTATACCCGTTTTCGTATCTGTATTCAAAACTATCCACAGACTTTTTGATGAAATAGATACCAAGCCCCCCAACTCTGCGATCAGCAAGGCTTGGTGTGAAATCAGGGTCAGGAACTGAAAAAGGATCAAAGAAGGGACCATTATCAGAGATAATTACTAGTGCATAATTACCTTCTGCTTCAATTGAAAGTGAAATTTCGGGCTCCGGAGTACCTTTCATTCCATAAGAAAAAATGTTCGTGAGGATTTCATCAACTGCAAGATTTAGGAAATAAGAATCCTTTAACTGAACTTCATTTTCATCACAAAATACATCTATCAGGTCTTTTATCCTGTCAAGCTCATTGATGTCAAACTCAATTCTTGTGAACATTATCTTGCCCGGTACCCGAAAGATTCCACATATTCCTGATTAAATACAATTGTTTCCTGCGTGAGCATATAGGAGCCGAAGACTCCGCGGCCTCCCGTGATATTTGAATAAACCACCTCATCAAGCCTCACCGAAAGAGCATCCAGATAACCGTTTGTGCTTGAATAATATTTCGCGAAATGTTCATCAAGTGTTATTACTCTGAAATTTGCCCTGAGAATTCTGTAAGTGTTTTTAGCAGGATCACCCTTAGATATGCTTGCCAGTGCCGAATCTATGGCATCATACCGGAACTGGGCATAAGGGTTGGAAGAAAGAAACGGATAAACCGCCTGATCCTTATTATTGATACGCGTATAATACAGAGGAACTTCCACCGTTTTCTGCACCGGGTCCCCATCTTTCATGTAAATTATTTGCATTCTGGGCAGGAACAGAAAACCCGACTGAATTCTCCATGTGAGAGTAAAAGAACCCGAAAGGTTATCATCCCGGTCGCCTCCAATATTGTAATACGATTTTTCAAGATATAGTGCAGGTGGAACAATTGTTTTTGAATTCAGCGTTTTACCGTCAGGGGTGATGATTTCAAGATGAAGTGTATCACCGTAAGAGGGTACAAACCCAAGGCTGTAATATGCCTTTAAAGGTGTTTTATAACGCGAGGTGTCTGTTCTTTCAAGCACCGTGTCACGCATTGTAATTGTCGTGTTTTTTCTTCTGATTTTCACAACCGCCCCTGTAATTTCAGGACTTTCCGTGTTAAGCGAGGGGTTTGTGCCGCTTACATCATATGTTCTGGCAAGTAAGAGTGTCTGTGTAAGTGAGTCACCCTTAAT
>CAYPMQ010000067.1:0-13065 GCA_964411625.1 uncultured Ignavibacteriaceae bacterium | reverse complement strand
GTGCAATATAAGAAAAGTTGGGAAAACAAAGCAGATCGGGAATGTTTGAATGTGAATAAAAGCGGGTGAGGAAATATAAATTCATAAAGAAGAGACTGATTAATACAGATCATCTTTTCAGAAATTTGAATCAGATATCATCGTACGCACGACTCTGATAATCTTTTGAATAATAGTTGTTGCATAGGTCGAATTTGTAATGAGGAGATGTGATTTATGATTCCTTAATCTGTTTTGAAGCAAACTAAAATGTGCTTTTCCGGAGTTGAGCCGTGGTTTTCCTGAACTAACTGAAGTTTGTTTTACCGGCGCAACACTCTGTTTTTCTCCGGTAAAACAATTTTCAGATTGTTTGGGCTTGAAATGGTAAAAAGCATAATCCAAACGGAAATCTCCTACGGGGAATGATTTTATCAAGGTTATCCCGTTGCTGCAAACGGAAGGAAGTTAATTGCCACAAAGCCGCTAAGAAAATTTCAACAGCATGAAAATAATCAGCGTGAATCCTCTTCGCTGCGGCGGAATCCGGAAAATCAGCGTATCTGATTTTGTGCTGCAGAACCAGTAACAAAATCAAATCTGTAAGCATCTGTTACCTCACCGCAGCTGCGGGAGAAAATAAGTCGGGAAACAAAAAACCCCGGAATGACCGGGGTTCCGGAATAGTTATTATCAGTAGAAGAGACTTATTTTCTGAGGTTTTTTACTATCTCTTCTGTATCAAGGGCGATAACCAGTTCCTCATTGGTAGGTATCCTGAATATTTTAACCTTTGATGAATCAGTCGAGATGACGTTATCGTTTTTTGCGTTGCGCTCGGGGTCAAGTTCCAGACCGAGGAAAGAGAGGTCTGTAAGTGATTCTCTTCTCACATCGGGTGAGTTTTCACCGATACCGCCTGTGAACACAACCGCATCAACTCCGCCAAGTGCTGCTGCATACGCTCCGATATATTTTCTTACCCTGTAACAGAAGATTTCGAAAGCGTATTTTGCTCGTTTTGAGCCTTCATTCATTGAGGAAATAATTTCTCTCATATCAGAACTTTCGCCGCTGATACCGATAAGTCCGCTGTGTTTATTCAGCAGGGTATTGGCTTCAGAAAGAATAAGCCCTTCCTTACCCATAATGTAAAGGATCACCGAGGGGTCCATATCACCGCTTCTCGTACCCATTAAAAGCCCTTCAAGCGGTGTGAAACCCATTGTAGTATCAATTGATACTCCGCGGTCAATAGCTGCCATTGAACAGCCGTTACCGAGGTGTGCAGTAATGATCTTCAGTTCTTCAGCAGGTTTCCCAAGCATATTTGCTGCCTGTCCACAAACAAATCTGTGTGATGTACCGTGGAAGCCGTATCTTCTGATATGGTGTCTTCTGTAGAGTTCGTATGGAATTCCGTAAAGATAAGCTTTCGGGGGCATGTGAGAGTGGAAAGCAGTATCAAATACACCAACCTGGGGTACATCAGGCATAATGCGCGTTACTGCCTGAATACCTTTAATGTTAGGCGGATTGTGAAGTGGTGCCAGACCAACGTTGTCTTCAAGAACTTTAATGACTTCAGGTGTTATAAGTACAGATCCTGAAAAATCCTCGCCTCCGTGAACAACTCTGTGACCTACTGCGCCGATTTCACTTTTATCTTCAATCACACCGTGATTTTTGCTGAGCAGAATTGCAAGCACATACTCTATACCCATGGTATGATCGAGAATTTCTGCAACCAGACTGACTTTTTCACCATCAAAACGTGATTGCGTGAGCACAGCCCCTGACATTCCTATTCTTTCAACCAGTCCCTTCGCCAAAGCAATATGTGATTTAGAATCAAACAACTGATACTTTATGCTCGAGGAGCCGCAATTTAAAACCAGAACTTTCATAATCAACTACCCTATAATCTTTCCGTTTGAATCATATTTATAAAAACCTTCACCTGTCTTTCTTCCAAGTTTTCTTTCACGCACCAGTTTGCGGAGAAGAGGGCAAGCCCTGTATCTTGGTTCTCCAAGTGTTTTCCATAAAGTATCCATCCATGCCAGGACCTCATCGAGTCCCATCATGTCGGCTGATTCAAGCGGACCATACTGAAAGTTGAATCCGATTTTCATGGCGGTATCAATATCCTTTGCAGAGGCAATACCCTCAAGCAGGATATGCATTGCTTCATTCAGAAGCGGAACAATTGCTCTTGTGGTTACATAACCGGGGTATTCATACACCTCAATTGAAGTCTTGCCGAGCCTTTTGGAAAACTCTTTTGTAACACGCAGCGTTGCCGATGAGGTATGGAGGCACTTTACGAGTTCAACCAGAGGTCTTTTAGGAACGGGGTTGAGGAAGTGCATGCCCACAACCTTATCGGGTCTGCTTGTCGCCTCGGCGAGTTTGGTGAGGCTTAATGTGGAGGTGTTAGAAACCAGGATGGCTTCGCTTTTGGCGATTTTGTCAACCGCAACAAAGATATTTTTTTTGAGCTCAAAGTCTTCATCAACTGCCTCAATTATCATATCTGCATTTCTGAGGTCTTCAATGTTAACACTCCAGAGAATTCTGGCGAGGATCGCCTTTTTTTCAGAGGCGGTCATTGCCCAGCGTTTTATTTCTGATTCTATTGTGTCTGAAAGAAAAGTTTTGGCATTATCTATTCTTTCAGAGTTTTTTTCTATTATAACAGCTTCAATTCCTGCGGCAGCCACAGCCTGAGCAATTCCTGTGCCCATAACTCCCGCACCAATTATACCAACCTGACTAATAATTTCTAAAGATTCACCAATCGAAGAGCGTTTTATTATATCATCAATATTGAAATTTTCTTCTTGCATCTTTTTACCGGAATTTAATATAAACTAAAACTATAAAATTCGTTCAATTTAATCAATAATTATGCCATCAGAAAATGCCAATATAAAATAAATTAACTCCCGCTCTAGAGTTCCTTTTTCTCAAAAATAAAAAGTGCTATTCCCAAAAAAACAAAAAGGAGCAGACATGACTGAATCAGGGGTTCATAACTCTCAATTTTACCTTCCATCAGAAGCGGGAACATAACTTTTCTTGTTATGCCGTCAGTCTGTGGTATGATGTAGTAAAATGTGTTTATAATTCCTTTAATGACAGGTCCGGCACTGATTATTTCGATAATCCTGTCTTTTTTCATCAGTATTGGTGAACCTATAATGAATACAAAATAGGCTGCCATCATACCCGGCACAGAAGATTTTGTAAGAACACCTAAAAGCACGATGAGGCCAAAAAGTGCAGAAAATGTAATAAATATCCAGATTATCGGGGTAAGGAGATACCAGTTATAAAAACCTGTGAAAACAGAAAAAACGAGCCAGATACCGGCAATAAGATAAATCAGGTTCACGAGAACCATTAAAAGGCTGCCTGTTATTCGCCCTGTAAGAAGCTGGAATCTTGATACCGGCTTTGAGAGGAAGAGATCAACTGTTCCGCGTTCCATTATTGAGGTTATAAGTCCGCTCGTAGCAAATATCGAGAGCAGAAGACCAAGCGTAGAAATGCTTACTATGGGGGTCATAAGAAATCCCGTCAGGATCATATAATACGGGGTGCCCGGTTTTCCGTCTTTAGCTGCCTCCGGCGGAATTATCTGATCAACGGGATACATTGAGAATACAAACAGAAAACCGAAAATGGTTATGGTACTGATGATGAAAAATGCGAGGAAAACCTTTCTTGAAATGTCTTCTCTCAGAGTGTAGTTGAGAATTGTCAGAATATTATTCATTTTGTCTCTCCTGCCGACTTTGCTACCGTATTTATGAATATCTCCTCAAGAGTCTGTTTTCTGTGGATAATCTCTTTGATCAGAATTTCTTTTGCTCTCAGAAGGTCAATAAAGCGGTTCAGATCTTCTTCAGTGCTTACCTTAATTATGATCCCTTCCGGTGATGTCATTACTCCGAATTCATCAGCCGCACCGGCAGGCAGAACGGAACGGATATCCCCGTCAGATTTTATCAGATAATCATTACCCTGTCTTGTAAGATCTTCAACTCTTCCTTCAGAAAGAAGCCTGCCCTTATCAATGATGGCAACCCTGTCTGTTATGAGCTCCACCTCGGAGAGAATGTGAGAATTTATGAAAATTGTTTTATTACGCTGTTTAAGATTAACGAGAATATCCCTTATTTCTTTCCTTCCTACCGGATCAATACCATCAGTAGGTTCATCAAGCAGAAGCAGTTCAGGATCATGAATGAGAGCCTGTGCAAGGCCGATTCTCTGCATCATCCCTTTTGAGTAAGTTCTGATTTTCTTTTTCTCCCAGCGTGTAAGCCTTACAAGATCTATCAGTTCGGGTATTTTTTTCCGGAGATCTTTTTCATTCACACCTGACATCTTTCCGAAGTGCCATAAAAAAGCCTCGCCTGTCAGAAACGGGGGTATTTTATGATTCTCGGGGAGGTAACCGATTTTCTTTCTGACATGATAATTGCGGGGATCCTGGGATAATACAGATACACTTCCTCCTGTCGGGAAAATGATACCGAGAAGAATTTTGATAAAAGTTGTTTTTCCTGCCCCGTTTTTACCAAGCAGGCCGAAGATTGTAGATTCAGATACGCTCAGGTTAAAGTTCTCTAGCGCGGTAACGGGAGTACCACGTAAACCTGTTTTGTAAACCTTGGTCAGGTTCTCTACTGTTACAATACTCATTGTTTAATAATATTTAATAAGTAAAAAAAGAAATATAAAGAGGGAGGTATTAAAAAGACGGGAAAAATTTATTCAATGCGCTTATCCCGTGTCATAAGGTCATTAGTCGCTTTTACCGGATCTTTACCCTCAAACAGAATCTTATAAACTTCATGGGTTATGGGTGTTTCAACCCCGAACTTTTCGGCAAGAGCGGAGGCTGATTTGCAGGTTTCAACTCCCTCGGCAACTGCGGTCATTCCCGCAAGAACTTTTGTAAGCGGCATCCCTGCCCCTACCTTTTCACCCACATATCTGTTTCTTGAATGGCGGCTCATGCAGGTAACAAACAGATCACCGATACCTGAAAGTCCGTAGAAGGTTTCAGGTTTTGCTCCCATTGCCAGCCCGAGTTTTGCAATTTCAGCTATTCCGCGGGTTATCAGCGCTGCTTTTGTGTTATCACCGTAGCCTACTCCGTCTATTATTCCGGCTCCTATTGCAATTACATTTTTATAAGCCGCCCCCATTTCCACACCAATAACATCAGTACTTGTGTAAACTCTGAAGTAGCTCGTCATGAATGCAGACTGAATCGTATGGCTTGTACCCATATCAACAGATGCAGCCACAACTGTGGTTGGTATTCGTTTTGATACTTCTTCAGCATGAGAAGGACCAGAAAGCACTCCTATGTTTGCTCTCGGAATATCGGGAAAAACATCTCTGATAAGCTGTGATACTGTAAGCAGAGTTCCTTTTTCAATGCCTTTTGATACACTTACAAATATTGTATCCTGTATATCTCTGGCAGGAATCCTTGAAATAACGCTTCTTATAAACTGGGTGGGTACTGCAATTACGATCATGTTACGGTTCAGATATGTTTCCTCCAGTTTATGGGTTATTATCATATCTTTAGGCAGTTCTATTCCGGGTAGATAGGTTTTGTTTTCCTTTTTCTTCCTCATCCGGTCAGCGTTCTTTTTCTCGTGATCCCAGAGAATCACTTCATGACCATTATAGTACAGAATAATAGCGAGAGTCGTTCCCCACGCTCCCGCTCCTAATACCGTGACTTTCATCGGTAAAGTTATTTAGATTTTTTTGAAAAAGAGATTTTGTTTTCGCTGCCTTGGAGAATTCTGACGATATTCTTCCTGTGTGTGTAAATCACCAGAAGCACAACTCCGGAGATGAAGGGCAGTATAATGCCATAGCCCTGAATCTCTGCATGAAAGAGATTTTGTCTGATGATCAGTGATATCGGCACAGCGATGGCTGCCAGAAGTGAACCGAGCGAAACGTACTTTGTAAGTGTTACGATCAGTACAAAAATTGCAAGTCCGATAAGCATATCAACGGAGGTTATGGAAAGAAGCATTCCAAGACCGGTGGCAATACCTTTTCCCCCTTTGAATTTGGCAAAAACGCTCCAAATATGACCAATAACTGCAAATACACCTGCGAGAACCTGAATAATGGTGAAATCCTCAAAATAACCACTCGGGTTGTTTATCGGAACAGGCTGAAGCAGATATAGCCTTGAAACCAGCAGTACGGCGAGTGCTCCTTTTACGGCGTCAAGAACAATAACCAGTAATCCGTATTTCCATCCTAATATTCTGAAAACATTAGTACCGCCGGCATTGCCGCTTCCGTGTTCCCTGATATCTATTCCCTTAACTCTTTTGGAAATGATAATAGCCCAGGGTATGGAACCAAGTAAATAGGAAATAACGAAAATTGCAGCGAGTATATGCATTTATTTGTCCGTTTTAGGTTAGTGATAATTTTCGGGGCTTTAATAAGTCCTGAAAATTATTATTAACAATTATTCTTAATTAGTGTCTAATCTATCAAAAATTTTATTTAAAGTACACACCAAAATTAAAAAACTAAGTCATAAACAGCAATTTTACCGTTCATAACAATTTTATTTGTTTATTGAAATATTTTCAGGCAAACATGTAATATAGTATGTTATCAGCATTAAACTGATTCATTTCAGAGAGGGGGAAAATTTATGACCGGAAATCACAGAGTGCTAAAAAACCGACATTTCTGTAGATAGTCATAACATTGCTGGTATTAAAATTCACCTGCGGTTAACAATCTGAATAATTCAACGTCATCAGGACCCGTAACCTTGAAACTGAAAACCGAGCCGTCAAATATCTCAAATTTATAACCTGCATTTTTCATAAGCATACTCTCATCGGTTCCGTAAAAACCCTGACTGTAAGCCAGATCAAAAGCATGCTTAAGTTCGGGGTATCTGAATATCTGAGGTGTCTGAACCTGATAAACATTATCGCGGTTCAGATATTCGATCCCGTTATCTGATTTCTGAATGAGAGTGTCTTTAGCTTTCATGGCAAAAAGTGCAGATCCTTTTTTAGCCGCATATCTTATTCCTGCGCTCAACACTTCAATTGGGATCAGGGGGCGGGCGGCATCATGCACTGCAACAAGTCCTCTATAAGATTCAGGAAGTGAAGAAAGGGCGCTGTAAACAGAATCCTGCCTCTGAGCACCCCCTTCAACAATCTGAGTGATTTTAGTTATATCGTATTTCTTGGCCAGTTCTCCCAGGAAATTAATGCTTTCCTTTGAAGCTGCAAGAATTATATTATCAACCTCTTTGCAGCTCTGGAACCTCTCAAGTGTGTAAACAATAAGTTCTTTCCCGCTGAACTGAATGAACTGTTTCGGAATGTTCAGTCCGCTTCTTGAACCTGTTCCAGCTGCAGGGATAATGGCCGTAGTCATCATAAAATAAGCATTGAATCGCCATAACTGAGGAATCTGTAATTTTCCTTAATGGCGGCCTTGTAACCTTTCATAACAAAATCGGTGTCTGCAAATGCGCAAACCAGCATAAGCAGTGTAGATTCCGGAACGTGGAAATTCGTAACCATTCTGTCAACCACTCTGTAAACATAAGAGGGATAAATAAATTTATCAGTCCACCCTTTATATGGTCTTACATGATCATCTGCAGTAACGCTGCTTTCTATTGCCCTTACAGTGCTGGTACCAACTGCAACAACCTTGCCTCCTCCTGCAATAGCTTTGTTAATGGTATCTGCGCTTTCCCGGGTGATTTCAAAGAATTCTGAATCCATGCGGTGCTTGGTAAGATCCTCAACCTCAACGGGTCTGAAGGTGCCAAGGCCAATATGAAGAGTAACTGCCGCCACGCTGACTCCCTTGTCTTTAATTTTCTGAAGCAGTTCTTCAGTAAAGTGGAGTCCTGCGGTCGGGGCAGCAACCGAGCCATCCTCGGTAGCATAAACTGTTTGGTAATCTTCCCTGTCTTTTGGTTCGGCAGCTCTTTTTATATACGGCGGAAGGGGCGTAACTCCGATATTTTCAACTGCCTTATATATATTACCGGGCTGATTAAATCTAACGGTTCTTCCTCTGGATGTGGTGTTATCAATGACTTCACACCAGAGATTATCAGAGAAGTAAATTTTATTTCCGATTCTCACTTTTCTTGCAGGATCAACAATGACATCCCATATCTGATCTCTCGCATTAAGCTCCCTGAGGAGAAAAACTTCAATTTTGGCGTTTGTCTTTTCCTTGCTTCCGAAAAGTCTTGCCTGAAAAACTCTTGACTGGTTTACTACCAGTACATCGCCGGGATTGAGGTAATCAATAACATCTTTGAATATTTTATGTTCGATAGTTTTTTTCTCACGGTTCAGCACCATAAGACGGCATTCATCTCTTTTTTCAACAGGATATTTAGCGATTAGATTTTTGGGTAAATTGTAGTTAAAATCTGATAACTTCATTTTAAATTACCCTCGTCTCCTTCTGTTATAAGGACGGGGGAGGGTTAAGCTCCCCCTCCTAAGGTTAAATAATTATTTCTTGCCTTTGGCAGCTTTTTTAGCGGTAGCCCCTTTGGCAGTTTTTTTGTCTTTCATTTCGGTCAAAACAGCCTTGGCTGCAGCAAATCTTGCTATCGGTACTCTGTAAGGTGAGCAGCTCACATAATTGAGTCCTAACTGATGGCAAAATTCAACTGAAGAAGGCTCACCGCCGTGCTCACCGCAGATACCAACTTTGAGGTCGGGTCTGGTGGTTCTGCCTTTGGTTGTTCCGATCTTCATTAACTCACCAACACCTTCACGGTCGATCGCTTCAAACGGATCTTTTGCATAGATGTCCTTTTCAACATACTGAGGTAAGAACATACCCGCATCATCTCTTGAAACACCAAGTGTGGTCTGGGTTAAGTCGTTTGTACCGAAGCTGAAGAATTCTGCTGATTCAGCAATCTTATCAGCGGTTATGGCAGCTCTCGGAAGCTCAATCATTGTACCAACCAGATAATCGATTTTCACTTTCTTTTCTGTCATTACTTCTGCAGCAACTCTTCTGACTATAGCTTCCTGCATCTTTAGCTCGTTGACATTTCCGACAAGCGGAATCATGATTTCAGGTTTAACTTTAATCTTCTCTGCCAGCACTTCTGCTGCAGCTTCAAAGATTGCTCTTGCCTGCATTTCAGTGATTTCAGGGTAAGATATACCAAGACGGCAGCCTCTGAAACCGAGCATCGGGTTGATTTCGTGCAGTGATTCTATTTTGTCAATAACTTTCTTCTTTGAGATTCCCATTTCATTTGCAAGTTCTTCCACCTGAGCTTTATCTGAAGATTTGGGGAGGAATTCATGAAGCGGGGGATCCAGGGTTCTGATGGTTACCGGGTAACCTTTCATTACTTTAAAGATGCCTTTGAAGTCTTCTCTCTGATAGGGGAGGAGTTCATTAAGGGCTGCTTTTCTAGCTTCGGGAGTTTCTGAAAGGATCATTTTCCTTACAGATTTAATTCTGCTTTCTTCAAAGAACATGTGTTCTGTACGGCAGAGACCGATACCTTCTGCACCGAATTTGATTGCATTAAGAGCCTGATCAGGCTGATCTGCATTGGTTCTGATGCCGAGTGTTCTGTACTGGTCAGCCCATTTCATAACAGCATCAAAGATCTTATAATCAGGTGAGTCTTTTGCTTCTCTTGTTCCGTCAATAAGAACTTCAACAACTTCTGAAGGTCTGGTTGCGATTTTACCGACAAAAACTTCACCGGTTGAACCATCAATTGAGATATAATCGCCTTCTTTTACGACAATATCATCTCTGTTTTCAACTTTGATTGTACCAGTATTGTAGTCAATTTTGAGTTTACCGCAGCCTGCAACGCAGACTTTACCCATCTGACGGGCTACGAGAGCTGCATGTGAGGTCATACCACCGCGGGCGGTAAGAATACCGACTGCAGCGTTCATACCTGCGAGATCTTCAGGTGAGGTTTCAATTCTCACGAGAATAACAGGTTCACCGCTTTTAGCCATCTCAACTGCATCTTCAGCGCTGAGGGCAACTTTACCGGCCGCAGCACCGGGACCTGCGTTAAGACCTTTGGCCATGATTTTACCTTCAGCAACTGCTTTGGTTTTTTCGGCAGCATCAAAAACGGGTCTTAATAACTCGTTAAGCTTTGTGGGATCAATTCTGAGAATTGCTTCTTCTTTGGTGATGAGTTTTTCCTTAACCATATCATAAGCAATTTTAACTTCTGCCAGACCTGTTCTCTTACCAACACGGCACTGGAGCATCCAGAGTTTATCCTGCTGAATTGTGAACTCAATATCCATCATGTCTTTGTAGTGCTGCTCAAGAATCTTTCTGATTCCATCGAGCTGCTTGTAGATGGCCGGTCTGGCTTTCTTTAATTCGCTGATAGGGAGGGGAGTTCTGATACCGGCCACAACGTCTTCACCTTGTGCGTTGAACAGATACTCACCGTAAAATACGTTTTCGCCTGTTGCAGCATCTCTTGTGAAAGCAACGCCTGTACCTGAATCTTCACCCATGTTACCAAATACCATTGACTGTACGTTAACGGCAGTACCCCAGCTTGCGGGAATGTTGTTCAGTTTTCTGTAGATGATAGCTCTGTCATTCATCCATGAGCCAAATACGGCACCGATAGCGCCCCAGAGCTGTTCTTTGGGATCATCCGGGAAATCATGACCGGTTTTCTTCTTGATTTCGTCTTTGAACTCGGCAACCAGATCTTTCAGATCTGCTGCAGTAAGTTCGGTGTCAAGCGTAACACCTTTTTCGTGTTTTTTCTTCTCGAGAATAACTTCAAAAGGATCATGCTCTTTTTTGTCCTGGGGTTTTAATCCGAGAACAACATCACCATACATCTGAACAAATCTTCTGTATGAATCATAAGCAAATCTTTCGTTACCGGTAGAATCAATGAGAGCTTTTACTGTTGTGTCATTAAGACCAAGGTTCAGAACGGTATCCATCATACCCGGCATTGATGCACGTGCGCCTGATCTTACAGAAAGGAGAAGGGGATTTTTGGCATCGCCGAATTTTCTGCCCATTTCTTTTTCAACTTTTTTCAGAGCTTCATCAACTTCTTTGGCGAGAGTCTTGGGATAGGTCTTTTTATTGTCATAGTAGTATGTACATACCTCGGTGGTAATTGTGAATCCTGCGGGAACCGGTAATTTTATATTTACCATTTCAGCCAGATTTGCACCTTTACCGCCAAGCAGGTTCTTCATGTCAGCTTTACCTTCGGCTTTTTTGCCACCGAAGAAATAAACATATTTCTTATCTGCGCTTTTAGGCATCGGGAGATCCTCCTGTTTTAGAGTTTACCGCGGCTTTAACCGCGTTTTCTGTTTTGTGTTGATTATATCTATTAATTATTTCTTTCCTGAATTTATCCTCTTCATCAAGCATCAGCTCAATCTTAAGATAATATATATCAATATCGTCAAGTTCTTTTTTAAAGTCCTGCAATTTAACTGCATCCTTCTGTGTTGTTATCACACAGGTGGAATTGGTTGAGTAAAAGAGTTTCCTGATTTTCTGAACCTCTTTGTGAGTGTAATCCTTATGATCAACAAAAATCATCTTGTTATGTGTATCAACCCCTATATCATTCAGTGCTTCAATGAATGAATGAGTGTTTGCTATGCCTGAAACCACCAGACCTTTTTGCCCCCTGAATTCCGCTGTTTCAAGCGATTCGTTCCGCTTAATATCGTAGAAACCTATTGCCTTATAATAGGCTGTAAACAGTAATTTGTTTTTAAGCTTATTTCTTATATCCTGATGAGGTTCCCTGTTTTTCAGGAATTTCCTGTTCAGAATAACAATATCTGCTCTGCTTACCGCCGCTAAAGGCTCTCTGAGATTACCTGTTGGCAGCAGCAGCTTCCTTAGTGCTTTTTCTTCAAGGAAGAAACTTTGTGCAAGAATCAGGATATTAACATCCCTGCAAATGTACCTGTGCTGATAAGCATCATCAAGCACGATTGTACTAATACCTGTATCCTTTATGAAGCGCCGGGCCCCTTCAGTACGGTTTTCAGAGACTGCAGCGGGAACACCTGTATCATGCACGGTCTGTACAATTTCATCACCGCTCTCTTCAACGGTCTTAAAGAACTCTTTTCCGTCTGAAACGTACTGATAACCGCTTGATATTCTTCCATAGCCACGGCTCAGAACTCCGGGGTTCAGACCTGCATCCCTGAGAAGGCGGGTCAGGAATATAACCATGGGAGTTTTACCGGTTCCACCGACTGCTATATTGCCTACAGATACCACAAAAGCATCAACTTTATTCTGTTTAAGATAGCCCTTATCAAATAAGAGGTTCCTTAATCTGATAATTAATGCGTAAAAAGGAATCAGCGGGAAGAGAAGCACCCTGATGATATCTATCAGTTTAAGCAATTTCTGCCGCCATTTTCTGTAGCCTGTTCAGTTCTTTCTCGCATTCTTTTATTAATTCACCGGTATCTTCAAATGATAATCCGGGGTCAACAATTAAAGGATCGGAAAACACAATTCGTACTCTGCTGAAAGGCAGAGGGAGTTCAAATTTATCCCAGCTCCTCAATTGTTTTTTCTTTTTATAGTAAATACCCGTAAGAACAAGTTTTCTGCCTGCTTTTTTAGAGGCAACAACCGCACCGGGTTTAAATTCATGATACGGTCCCCGTGGCCCGTCGGGAGTTACAGCAACTATCCTGTTGCGGTTGAGCTGCTCTACAAGAATTTCAAGAGCTTCTCTGCCTCCTTTTGAGCTGGAGCCCCTAACTGTTTTGTACTTCCATTTCCGCAGAACTCCGTTAAGCATCTCTCCGTCTTTACTTGAACTGATGAGAGCAGAAGAATTCTTCCCCCTGAAAACGTACCATCCCGCAATCATTGAGCCGTGCCAGAAAGCTGCAGTAAATCCCTCACCTGATTTAATCAGCGCTTCTGTCTTTTCAAAATTTAATTTTTCAATTCTCAGCGTTTTTGCCAGAATATTAATAAAAACCGGCAGTAATATAT
>CAYPMQ010000066.1:0-13098 GCA_964411625.1 uncultured Ignavibacteriaceae bacterium | reverse complement strand
ATCCGGAACAGATCAAAAACCGTATCAGGTATTCCCTCAGCGAGAGTCTTTAATGTTGCCGATTCCCCCGCATTGAATATTTCTTCAATTACGGATAAAATTCCTTTTCCTATGCCCTTAATACCGGCAATTTCACCTGATTTATAAAGTCCGTCTATTTCGCCGGTGAGCCCCTCAAGTATTGCTGCTGCGTTTCTGAAAGCATTTACCTTGAAGATGTTTTCACCTTTGAATTCCATAATGTCGGCAATTTTCTCAAGCGAAGAAATATATAAAGTGTTATTTGGCATTTCATTATCCCGCTGTTTTAAATAGTATCAAAGTGATAATAAACCCCGAAAGCGCCCCTGCAAGCACCTGTAAAAAGGTATGTTTACCCAGATGAATTCTTGACCACCCTATTGCGGTTAATAAAACCGCAGACAAAATAAATATAACGGGGGAGGTAATGTAAGCTGCAGCAGTCATACAGGCTGCTGACATCGCATGCGCCGACATTTTCCAAAAAATGTTAATAAAATATAGAAGTATCAGATTTACGAGAGTTGCAAAATAAAAAATTTTAGCGTAACCTTCATAACCGGACCCGTTTAGCCAGATCGTTCCAAGCAAAAGCGTTACCATAGAAGCAAGATAAGGAGAGTGCCTTTCATTACGGTCGGTGACATCTATATCACTGACAATTTTCATTTTCATCAGAATGAAGAAGAGTACCAGGGGAAGTATCACCATAAACAGGAAGAAAAAGATAAGTAATTCTGAGAGATTTAGCGGTGGGCTTTCAGCATTAAACAGAAGGATCAATATTGCTGCAAACTGAGAAAAGGGAGGAATAAAAGATGATGATATTACTTTGGCAATTTTGGTTTCCAGAATTTCCCCCTCAGTTTAAATTTCCGGAATGTCCTGCAAATACAGTTTCATCATTAACAATTGCAGCCAGCTCATCATGGTATCTGAAAAGAATTTCTTTAACTTCTTCAAAAGTAATTGCCTGCATTAGTGCCGTTCTGGTTTTTGATGCGTTGTGAAGATTTTTCAGATATCCGCTGTAAAATTTCCGATGTTCAAGCACCGCCCGTCGTTCACCCTTAACCGAAACGGCCAGCTCAAGATGTCTGAGTATTGTTCTTATTTTAAGATCAAATGTTGCGTCACTTGCAGGAACGCGCCCATTCAAAATCGCTTTGATATCAGAAAATATCCATGGATTGCCTATTGCACCACGGGCAATCATGATGGCATCTGCCCCTGTATCTCTGAGAACATTTACTGCCTCCTGAGCTGTCATCATACCTCCGTTAAGAGCAATCGGCATTGAAACAGTTTTTCTGAGTTCCTCCATCCAGGAAAAATCAGGATCACCCTTGTGCCCCATGGCTCTTGTTCTCCCATGGATAGTCAGGGCCTGCACCCCAACATCTTCAAGCCTTCTGGCAATCTCAAGAATGGTAATACTCGAACTGTCCCAGCCGATTCTTGTTTTAACCGTAACAGGGATGCTTACAGATTTAACTACCTCTGCAACAAGCTTCTGCATATATTCGGGATCTTTGAGCAGCCCTGCTCCCGCACCGCACCCTACAACGTTTTTCACCCAGCAGCCTGCATTGATATCAATCAGATCTGGATTTTCTTCTTCGGCAATTCGTGCAGCTGCAACCATTGAGTCAAGATTACCTCCGTAAATCTGGATTCCGGCAGGTCTCTCTTCGGGAATCAGCCTGAGCTTCCTGTGTGTCTTCTCGGAACCGCGGATAAGCCCCTCCGAGTTTACGAATTCAGTATAAACAATATCTGCACCCAGCTCCCTGCAGATAAGGCGGAAAGATATATCTGTCACGTCCTCCATAGGAGCAAGTAAAACCGCATTTTTTATTTTTATATCACCAACTCTGAACATATATTATTAGTCACCGTGTGAATGAAGTTTCATGTCAATAAATTTATCAAAGTATCTGACACTGTAAATGATCATAATAAGCCCTACAAAGGCTCCCGTGAGGAAAGGTATGGTGTACCCCAGCCACTGATAAGAAAATCCGCCCCAGAGAGGTCCCATGACTCTTGCAAGCGAAGCTATAGACTGATTTGTGCCAAGAACAAGTCCCTGTTCGTGTTCTTTTGTAACTTTGGATACAAGGCTGAGCAGGGTCGGCTGAACAATACCGGTTCCGATAGATAAAATAATCATTACTGCAACCAGCCCGTATATGTTCTGGCCGAACGGAAGCATTGCCAGACCGATAGTCATGAAAACAAGTCCGTAAACTATCAATTTCTTATCTCCCAGTTTTTTATTGAGCCTTCCTATCAGCCCACCCTGAATTGCAGCAGAAACGAGACCTGAAAGCCCGAACATAAGTCCGTTCTCAAAGTCAGAGAGATTATATACAAGATGCCCCAAAAGAGCAAATGTTCCGTAGATATTAGCTACTGAAAATGTCAGGAAGAAAAATGAGAGAACTGTAAATGAAATTGCTTTGGATTTAAATACCGTTTTAATGGATTCAGTATCAAAAAGCTTCCTTCTCAGATAATATTCATTATTTTTCTTCTGCGGTTCAGGAAGCGAAAAAAAGCTGACCAAGAGAGCAAGAATTAAAAACCCTGCAGCCGTGAGCCCCGTAACCTGATATCCGAACTTGGATAATATGCCTCCGATAAGGGGACCGAAAACGAACCCCAGCCCAAACGCAAACCCGATAAGCCCCATACCTCTTGAACGTTCCTGTGGTGTGGTGACATCGGCAATGTAAGCCTGGGCAACCCCTATACTGCTTCCGCCCATTCCTGCTATAATTCTCGAAAGCAGAAGCATCGGGAAATTGTGTGTGAAGGCAAATACAACATAACCTGCTGCATTCAGCAGAAGAGTAAACAGAATAATATTTCTCCGCCCGTGACGGTCAGAAAGCCCACCGAAAATCGGATTAAAAATAAACTGAATAAATGAATAAGCAGCAATGGCAATACCTACGGCACCTTCATTTACATGCAGCTCATTTACTGCAAAAGTAGGCAGAATGGGAATCAGAATTCCAAAGCCCAGCAGATCAATAAATACAACAAAGAATATGATTATTAATGGTAAATTTTTTTGCATTATTTAAGTGTAAAGAGTATGAAAACAGAACACAAGTATATCCCCCGTATGTTCAAAAGGGACATACTTGTGTTATATTAGTAAAGACCTGAGAGGCATGAATACAGTATGTGAAATGGCTATTTCTTTTTGGCTGCTTTTCTCTGGTTTTTAATTTCTAAGATTTCGCCTCTGAGATCCTGAGCAAGACTTCTTACATCAAGCAGTGATTTTCTGAGTTTTACCGAAAGATTATTCGGTCCCTTTTCGTAATATCTTTTAACGTCATTTTCCATTGACTGGATTAAGCTGAGTAAATCCTGATACTTTTGCATTACGTACTCCTGTGTTTAGTTAGTTGAGATTTTCATATACGATCTCCGCAATATCTTTAACCTGCATCTCCTCACTCTTATCATGAGCTTTAAGACCATCATTCATCATGGTCATACAGAAAGGACATGAAGTACCGATTGTTGCTGCCCCCGTTTCTATAGCTTCACGGGTTCTTTCGACATTTACCTTACCACCGTCATGGTCTTCCATAAACATTCTGCCGCCACCGGCACCGCAGCAAAATCCTTTTGACCTGTTTCTTTCCATTTCAACCACCTTCCCTCCTGTCGCAGCAAGTATGGCTTTCCTGGGTTCGTCATAAATATTATTATAGCGGCCGATATAACAGGAATCATGAAAAGTGATTTTTTCTTTTACGGAATTATCCCTGACTTTAATTTTACCTGAATCAATCAGTTCTGCGATCATTTCCGAGTGATGTTTGACTTCAAAGTTACCACCGAACTGTTTGTATTCATTTTTAAGAGAATTATAGCAATGCGGGCATGCGGTCACTATTTTTTTAACACCATAACCGTTAAGAGTCTCAATGTTTGATTTCATCATTTCCTGAGCAAGATATTCATTCCCCAGTCTTCTGGCAGTATCACCGTTACATTTTTCCTCCGACCCCAGGATGCGGAAATCTATACCGCCCTTCTGCATTATAGAAGCAAAAGCCTGAGATACCTTTTTGTACCTGTTATCGAATGATCCGGCACAACCAACCCAGAAAAGATATTCGGCTGATGAATCCTCTGCCATGGTCTTAATATCCATACCCTGAGCCCACTCACCCCTTTCCGAAGGGTCAAATGCCCAGGGTGAAAAATTATTTTCAAGGCTGCGGAACGTGTTGTTTAATTCAGGAGGGAAATTTGATTCCATCAGAACCAGGTTTCTGCGCATATCAACAATTGAATCCACATGTTCAATGGATACGGGACACTCCTGAACACATGCCATGCAAGTTGTACATGCCCAGAGTTCCTGTTCCGAAGTATAATCAGGGACATGTGATTTTTCGAAAACCTCACCCCCGGAAATACCCTTAACCAGAAGAGTGCCTTTGTCAAACGCTCTGTCTCGTATATCGGTGATGATCTTTCTTGGAGAGAGCAGTTTGCCAACAGTATTTGCCGGACATACAGAAGTACACCTGCCGCATTCAGTGCAAGCAAATGAATCAAATATTTGTTTCCATGTGAACTGTTCCAGGTCTTTGACCCCGAAAAATTCATTCTTCTCATCTTCAAGATTAATCGGCTTGATTGTGTTTTTCTTTTCTTCAACATTGCTGAAATACACATTGGGCACAGAAGTAAGCACATGCAGGTGTTTTGAATATGGCAGATAATTCAGAAAAGCAAATATTGCCGCAATGTGTATCCACCAAAAGATTTCATAAAACAAACCTGCCCCGGAATTTCCCGTGCCGAAAAGAGATGCCGCAATGGTTGCACTTACGGGTCTCAGTTCGTATGTTGATAAACCGTGCATTGAGACATGGGCTATATTCTGACCGAACATTGAAACAACTACAATAAGAATCATGCCGAGAATAAAAGCAGCATCCCTGCTGCCGTGAGCATCAACCTGCAGTCTTTTTACTTTCTGAACATACCTTCTGTATGCCGCAAAAAGTACTGAGCCGATTACAAGAATTCCGAATACATCCTGAATAAGTGTTATTACACCAAATAATGGTCCTAAAAACTTAAGACTGAAAGGGGTATAGAAGCCCTGAATTATCGCTTCAAGCACTGCAAAAAGAAAAAGAACAAATCCCCAGAAAATAAGAGCATGCAAGGTTCCTGCAAGAGGTTCTCTGAAAAGTTTGCTCTGAGCGATAGCAACAATAAAAACATTTTTAACTCGCTGAGGTATGTTATCGAAACGGTCTTCAGGCCGGCCCTTTTTGATAATTTTTATAAGATGGAGACATCTTAGAGTAAAAAGTATTAATGCTCCGGCAAAAAGAGGTACAAAGACAGCAGTTTTAATCAGATCCATACCTTAACAACCCGCAAATAGTTTTATAGAATTAAATTTACTTCTTTACTGACTTTAATCCAAAATAAAGAGCAGTTCCGGCAATAACTTTTATAACTGTCGGGAGAGAGAATAATATTGCATGAATTTTAAGTGTTTCGGAGAAATTATTAATAAAGAATGAATCCAGGAACAATGCTCCTGAAAGAATAACAACGAAATTTGCAGCAAACATTGCAGCAATAATTCCGATGTAATTTGAATAACGTTCAGCTATAAGACCTGCGACGAGTGCTCCAAGCGGGAAAGCTAAAAGGTAACCTCCTGTTGTGCTGAAAAATCTTGCAAATCCGAACGGGGCTTCCGGTACTGCTGCAAAAATGGGTAACCCGATTGCACCAAGCGCGAGATAGATTCCCATACTGTAAGCGCCTTTCCTTGCACCAAGCACTGCACCGGCAAGACCTACAACCATGGTCTGAAGAGTAATCGGTACGGGCTTAACGGGTATTGTTACCTGTGCAGCAATGGCAAGCAGCAACGTAAATGAAAAAACGCCAAACCATGGTTTGCTGATAATATTTGAAATTTCGTTCAGGTTGATTTTAACTGAATCAATTCTTGATTTCATCTTTACCTCTGTTTAAGATATTTTTTGAAGAAATTTATTGTCTCATTAATTGCCGTATCCAATCCGCTATTGGATCCGCTGAATGGATGCTCTGCATTAAAGGTGTGACCCATTGCCGGAAGCATCATTATTTCTGAAGTAATCCCTTCAGGCAGGTTATTATAGATTTCATAAGCTTCAGATGGTTTAACCGTTAGGTCCTGTTCTCCGTGAATAATAATAACCGGACTGTTAATTTTTTTAACAGCCAACCTTAAATTTAAACCTTTTTTGTCTTGATTTATAATATCATCAAGAAGATTTTTTCCGGCACGCATTTTTTGTCCGGTTCTGTTGTTCAGAAACTCCAGATAACCTTTCTCCACCCACTCTGCAAGCTGCCGTTCTGAATACCTGTTAAGATTCGAAACTGATGCCCAGAGAGCTGCGGCTGTGATTGCGGCAGATGACGAGATTTCAAGAATTGACATCGCACCGCCCCTGGAGTGCCCCAGCAGAAAGATATTTTGCGGAACGGAATCAGTAAATTTCCCGGATTTAAGCGCACTGCAAATCTCTTTCAGTTCTTCTTTCTCGAGTGAAAAACTGTTTTCTTCGAACAGGTCAAGTCTGGTGAATTCTACTCCGTGCGGGTCGGTCCCGTTATGTGAAAAATTAAACCGGAGGACATTAAAACCGGCTGAGTTAAAGGCAGTTTCAAGGTAGTGCCAGAATCCCCAGTCTTTGAAACCCTTGAATCCGTGAACAAATATAACCCAGTCACCCGAATTTTCAGATGCCTGACTAATGGAAACTCCGGATTCATAACCTGCAGAAGTCGTGAAAATTAAATCTTTTTTCATTTAAGTTATCAATATCTCACTAAAACGCAATAAAGTCAAGCATAAAGAAACTTTCATGCGTCATAACTGTTAAAGTGATAAGAGATTTTTCTGTTTGTTCTCTGTTAAATTTACACTATCTTTAAGTTCAGTTAGTATGATTTTTGATGCATGTATATGGGTTTATTAGTTATACCTTCAATAGATATTCAGTTTGGAAAGACTGTGAGAGTGGTACAGGGAGTGCCGGAAGTTGACTGTAAAGAGTTTGGGCACGATCCTTTTGAAATGGCAATGATCTGGCGTAGTGAAAACGCAAAAATGATACATATTGTTGATTTTGATGCGGCTTTTTCGCACGATTACAGAAATCTCCCTCTTTTGGAATCCATCTGCTCAAATATCATAATTCCCATAGAATACTCAGGCGGGATCAGATCACTTGAAGATGCCCGGAATGTATTTAATACCGGAGTTACAAGACTTGCACTTGCAACCATTCCTTTAGCAGATAAAAAGATATTTTCACAGATTTTAGACAAATTCGGTCCCTCAAGAATTGTAATCTGTATTGATGTGATAGACGGTGAAGTGGTAATCCGCGGAAGAAAAGAAAAAACCGGGTTAACACCTGTTGAGCATGCCTTAAATATGGCTGAAATGGGTGTTCAGAGATTTATTGTAACAGACGTATCAAGGAATGGAATGATGGCGGGCCCCAATATTGAACTGTCAAGATCTGTTGCCGAAGCCACCGGTAAACGAGTCACACTTTCAGGCGGAATCAGCTCAAAAGAGGATCTGACAGAGGTTCAGAAAAACATGGATTCCGGTATTGATTCAGTTATTGTGGGGCGCGCATTATATGAAAACCGTTTCCCCTGCCAAAAAATATGGAGAATGGTTGAGGCAGGTCTGGTCTCTTAACTTGACATTAATTAATATGATTTGTATTATACTCCGTAACATTTCAAATATTCGGAGATAGATATGGAGATCACTTACAAAAAAATTCTCGTACCGATCGATTTTTCAGATTTCTCCAAAAACGCTTTCAAATACTCCTTATCATTCGCTAAACAGCATAACGCGGCAATTACACTGGTTTACGTAATGGAACCGGTGTTTTATCCGCCTGATCTCTCACTTGGACAAATCACTCTTCCCGCTGTTGATATTGATATGGAAGGGAAAGCAAAGGAAGAACTTGAAAAAGTGGCTGATCTTGCCAGGAATGACGGAATCACCGCCACAACTATAATTAAAATGGGAAAGCCGTTTGTTGAGATTCTGGATACTGCGCATGAAGAAGACGCCGATCTTATTATAATATCAACTCATGGTCATTCGGGAATGGAACAGATTCTTTTCGGAAGCACAGCTGATAAAGTGGTAAGGAAAGCACCATGTCCTGTGCTTGTAATAAGAGATCCTATAAAAGGGTTTAATTACAAGGAAGCAAAAGGCTGATTAAGATTTTCTTTCCACAACAAATCTGATCAGAGCATCAAGAGCTGTTCTCGATTCTGATTCCGGGAAGTTTTTAAGGATTGCTGAAGCTTTTTCGGCAAAATTAAGCGCTGTTTCATGGGCGCAAGTAATACCTCTGTTCGCTTCCACGAATTCTATGACTTCTTTGATATGCGAGCCTTTTTTGATGAGTCCTTTAATCCTCTTTTTCTCCTTTTCATCAACCGAGTTCAGGGCGTAAATCAAAGGCAGGGTTATCTTTTTTTCTTTTATATCTCCCCCGATCGGTTTACCGAAAAGTTTGAATACCCCTTCATAATCAAGTATATCATCCTGAATCTGGAAAGCAAGGCCGAGAGCATTACCATACTCCGCCAACATGCGGGCGTGCTCATGATTATTCTGAGCACTCAACGCACCTATCTTACAGCATGTTTCAATCAGTGAGGCGGTTTTATCAGATATAACTCTGAAATATGTCGCTTCATCAATATCAAGCTTCCGGGTCTTCTGAATCTGAAGGAGTTCTCCCTCTGCCATTCTTTTAACCGTATAAGTGATTATTTCAAGGAAGTCATAATCTTTTGATGCCACCGCAAGATTAAGCCCTCGTGAGAGAAGATAATCTCCTATCAGTACTGCAACTTTGTTCTTCCAAACGGCATTTATTGAAGGAAGCCCTCGTCTTTTATCAGCAGAATCTACAACGTCATCATGTACAAGAGTTGCGGTATGCAGCAGTTCAACAAGCACCGCGCCTCTGTAGCTGCTTTCATTAACACCGCCGCATAGTTTGGCAGCAAGCAGAACAAGGGCAGGTCTTATTTTTTTACCCTTCTGCTTTAGAATATAGGAAGTTACAATATCAACCAGAGCCACATTGGATTTCATTGATGTTTTGAATATCCGGTTGAACTCTTCAACTTCCTCCTTAACCGGCTGAAGAAAACCTGACATTACCGGTATATTTAATTTTTCTTTACTGCCCATTTGCTAATCGCTATACTGATTTCATATAAAATGAATAGTGGTATTGCCAGCAATATCTGACTTACGGGATCGGTTCCCGGGCTTAGAAATGCTGCTGCAATCATTAAAATTACTATTGCGTGTTTCCTGTATTTTCTCATGAAGTCCGGAGATAACAAGCCAAGCTTTGTAAGGAAAAAGGAGATCATCGGCAACTCAAACACAATTCCGCTTGCAAGCATAATGCTGATTATGAGGTTCATGTACTCATCTAACGAAAATTCGTTTTTGATAGTTTCTGTTCCGAAAGAAGCCGCAAAATTAAGTGTCAGGGGAATCATTACGAAATAGGCAAAAACTATTCCGAGGATAAAACAGACAGTCGAAAACAGCACTATGTAAAAAATGTATTTCCGTTCATTACCCTCAAGTGCCGGGTAAACAAATCTCCACAGCTGGTAAAATACATTGGGGAGACTAAGAATTATTCCTGATACAATCCCTACTTCAAAATAAAGGAATAATTGACCGAATGGCCTGAGGTTCTGCAGAGTCAGATTAAGCTGTTTTGCAGGAAGGAGGAGAAAATAATCAATAATTACCGAATTAAAAGCCAGTGTAAGAGCCATACCGATCACTACACCAAGCGCAATTCTTATCAGCCGTATTCTTAGTTCTTCAAGATGGTCAAGGAATGACATTTCATTGTCGTTCCTTCCGTTACGGGTCTCAGTATTCTCTTCTAATTCTTTTACCGCCACACTTATCCCAATTCAGGGTATAACCTGAAGTCAGATGTTAATTCCTTGATTTCGGCACTGATTTTTTCAAGTTCTGAGATATTATCATGATTATCGATTGCACGGTTTATAAATCCGGCAATTATTTCCATCTCTTTCTCTTTCATTCCCCTTGAAGTAAGAGCAGGAGTGCCTATTCTGATCCCCGATGTTATAAAAGGAGACCTGGGATCAAACGGAATCATGTTTTTATTCACCGTCATACCGGCATGCTCAAGGGTGATTTCACCCTGCTTTCCTGTAATATTTTTATTTGTAAGATCTACAAGCATAAGGTGATTATCTGTTCCGCCACTTATAATTCTGAAACCGAATGAACTCAGCTTTGCGGCCATAGCTCTTGAATTCTTAATAACCTGAGCAATGTATTCTTTAAAGTCATCGGTAAGCGCTTCCCCGAATGCTACCGCTTTGGCCATTATGATGTGCATAAGAGGACCGCCCTGTATACCGGGCATTACATTACTGTCAATAATCTCGGACATCATCTTTACCCTGCCGGTTTTAGGAGCTGTCAGTCCGAATGGATTTTCAAAGTCCCTCCCCATAAGAATTACGCCGCCTCTGGGCCCCCTTAGTGTTTTATGGGTTGTTGAGGTCACAAAATGACAGTGAGGCAAAGGATTATTCAGAAAACCTTTTGCTATTAATCCGGCGGGATGAGCCATATCGCAGAGAAGGAATGCATTAACTTTATCTGCAATTTGTCTGAAACGTGCGTAATCCCAATCTCTTGAATATGCGCTTCCTCCGGCAATAATCATCCTGGGATTCTCTCTCAGAGCAAGTTTTTCAATCTTATCGTAATTCAGCAGCCCTGTTTCTTCATCCAGCTCATAAGGAACGGGGTGATAAAGTTTACCTGAAAAGTTAACGGGAGACCCGTGCGTAAGATGCCCGCCGTGTGCAAGACTGAGCCCCATAAATTTATCTCCGGGTTGCAGAACCGACATGAACACAGCCATATTAGCCTGTGAACCGCTGTGCGGCTGAACGTTAACATATTCTGCACCAAATAATTCTTTCAGTCGTCCGATGGCCAGCTCTTCTGCCATATCAACATACTCACAACCGCCGTAATATCTTTTGCCGGGATATCCTTCTGCATATTTATTTGTAAGTACAGAGCCTGCAGCCTCAAGTACTGCCCTGCTTACAAAATTTTCAGAGGCAATCAGTTCAAGTCTGTTATTCTGTCTTGAGGTTTCAAGCTTAAGCACCTCATATATTTTTTCGTCTTTTTTCAGGTAGTCGTACATTTTATGAAAGCCTTTATTTATGCTTTATTATTTTTTGTTTAAAGTAATAAACACGGAAGTAAAACAATTTGAATTACTTCCGTGTTCATTTCAAATACATTAATAAATCAGGGTTCTGCCCCTGAAGTTATCAGTATGAGGTTACACTCATCCCTATCCAGCCGAAACATCCGCCTGATATCGGAATCTGTGTGCCTGGAGCTATCTTCTTGAAGAAAAACTCTTCCTGAGTTGGAACGCTGCCCGATACTGCCGCTGCTCTTTCTTTCGCTTCTGAAAGATTGGGATCCATTGCAACAGCACGGTTATAAGTGTTCATAGCGAGGAGGTAAACCAGTTTGGTTTCAAAATCGAATCCGCACTGTCTTGCAGACTGCTCGTATAATAATCCTTCATAATAGATTGGAAGTGCCCAGTTTCCGCCAACCTGACTGGCTTTTCTGAAATCGGTTCTTGCCTGTGAAAGAAGTCCTTTTTCCTTATAAGCAAGTCCTCTGTTTGAGTAATGCTCTTTCTTATCAGGCTCAAGCTCAATAAGCTTCGTGAAGGTTGCTATGGCTTTATCAGATTCATTCAGTTTTGTGTAGACTGTACCGAGCTGGCTCCAGTAGTTAATTGTCTCAGGGGATTTCTGAGTTAAAAACTCCAGAGCCTCCTTTGCTTTCTCCCACTCTTTTGCCTTCAAACAGAGAGTGGCATAGTTCCATGCCTTACCAAGATTTTCCTTATCAAAATCCCAGTTTTTCTTTCTGATGGCAATCAGCTCATCAATGTTCTCGACCAGTCCTTCAAGCTCCTGATTCCATGCCGGGTTAGTCGGTTCAACTGTTGCGAGATAAGAGTAAAGATCCAGTGCCTTGGTCTTTGCGTCGGGATCATCGTTCATTCTTAATTTGTAAAACTTACCGAGTCTGTCATAATAGTAGGATGATAAGCCTGAATCAGCGGCAATAGCTTCTTCATAATACTTTATCAAAACGGGAACTTCAGTCTTTTTCCAGAAATCAAGCACATAAGCTTTTCTGAATTTGTAATAAGCGGCATTCGCAACATCGAATTTGATCCCCAGATCATATATATACATGATGGTATCGGCTATCATCGCTTTTCTTGCATCATCAGCTTTTGTTGAGTCATGAATGTAAGTAAGTGCTTCTTCCATTTTAGCAGCAGTCCATTTGGTAACGGTGTTTGCGGTGTCGTTAGCAAGAACTCTCCATCCATAAGGAATTGCGCTCTCATAGTCATGGTTCTTGAAATACTCTGAAAAGAGGCTGTAGAGTATTTTAACGCTATCAACTGAGGTATACTCTTTTAACATCAGGCTCTTTGCGAGTGCAGCGTCTGAGGTGCTTATCATTCCTGTCAAAAGTACAGCAGCAAATATATACTTTAACATTTTATGTTACCTTTGTTTTTTTATTATCTTTCTTGTCTGATAAACCAGAGTTCTCCCAAGCTCAATCCTACCGCAAATCTGAAAATATCTTCACGTATAAGATTATTATTTGTCGTTCCTCTGTTTGAATAAACCAATGCGAAATCAAGATTGTTTCCGTAAGACATTACATATGTCATCCCCACTGATACGGAAAGCTGATTTATCTGATTTCCTCCGACATTGTATGGTGTCTTCTCATAACTTACACCACCACGCCATAAAAATTGTTCCACAGGCATCCCCCTTACGGGTTTGGGATTGTATTCTGCTCCCGCACTGATTTTAAAGACATCC
>CAYPMQ010000065.1:0-13102 GCA_964411625.1 uncultured Ignavibacteriaceae bacterium | reverse complement strand
TCCGGCTAAATCATGCTGCGGAACAAATCCCCCTGCATTTGTCAATTTCCAGGATGATTATACAGGATTGCAGGGTTATGTGCCCGATGCAGACCTGGGTCTGGGATGCGGCCTCCCAACTGAATTTGCTGATATTAAGGAGGGCGATGTTGTGGTTGATCTCGGCTCCGGTGCAGGCAATGATGTTTTTATTGCAAGGGCACTTACGGGCAAAAGCGGAAAGGTCATCGGAATTGACATGACGGAAGATATGATAGCAAGAGCCAATTCAAACAGAGAAAAGCTTGGCTATGAAAATGTTGAGTTCCGGCTCGGTGAGATTGAAAATCTTCCAATGGAAAATGAAGTTGCAGACGTTGTTGTCAGCAATTGTGTGATGAATCTTGTACCTGATAAAAATAAGGCATTTGCCGAGGTTTACAGAATTCTGAAAAACGGTGGTCATTTCTGCATATCAGATATTGTGACTGATGGTGAGATGTCAGATGAACTCACTGCATCGGCTTCACTTTATGCCGGCTGCGTTTCAGGGGCACTGAAAAAGGAAGATTATCTTGATGTAGTCAGAAACGCCGGATTCACAGGGATTGAGGTGAAAAAAGAGAAAAGAATTATTATTCCCGAGTCAATTCTCAAATCTCATCTTACTGAGGAAGGTCTTGCTGACTATCATATTAAAAAACCCGGGATATTCAGCATCACAGTTATCGGAAATAAAAAATAAGGAAAGACATGGGCAAAAGAATACTCATACTATGCACCGGAAACTCCTGCCGTTCACAGATGGCAGAAGGATTTCTGAAATCATTTGATGATTCACTTGAAGTTTTTTCTGCCGGCACAAAACCGGCAGAGAGAGTAAACCCTTATGCAATCAAAGCGATGAAGGAAACCGGAATAGATATTTCTTCGGGTAAACCGAAGGATGTTGATTTATATATTGATCAATCGTTCGACTATGTAATTACCGTATGCGATAATGCTAAAGAAAGCTGTCCGGCTTTTTATGGAAGAGTTGGCGAAAGACTCCATATAGGATTTGATGACCCTGCGGATGCAACCGGAACTGAGGAAGAGATTATTCAGGAGTTCAGACGGGTCAGAGATGAAATAAAAAGAGATTTTTACGAATTCTATCTGAATAAGGTGAAATGATATGTCAGAGGTATCAAAAAAACTCTCTTTCATGGATCGTTATCTGACGCTGTGGATCTTCATTGCAATGGCTGCAGGAGTTCTGACGGGGTATTTTTTCCCGGGAATAACTCATTTCTGGAATAAATTCCAATCAGGGACAACAAACATTGCAATAGCTGCGGGATTGATTCTGATGATGTATCCCCCGCTGGCCAAAGTGCGTTATGAAGAGCTCCCCAGCGTGTTCAGGAACGTCAAAGTTCTTATTCTTTCACTGGTTCAGAACTGGATCATTGGTCCTGTACTGATGTTTGTTCTTGCAATATTATTCTTACAGGATGAACCCCAATACATGGCGGGTGTGATCCTTATTGGTCTGGCCAGATGCATAGCGATGGTGATAGTGTGGAATGAACTTGCAAAAGGAGATACGGAATATGCAGCAGGGCTGGTTGCATTTAATTCGGTTTTCCAGGTTCTTTTCTTTTCTGTTTATGCCTGGGTGTTTTTGACAGTGCTTCCCTCATGGTTTGGTATTCAGACGTTCAGTGTTGATGTCTCAATCAGACAGATAGCTGAGAGCGTGCTCATATATCTTGGCATCCCGTTTTTCGGTGGAATGCTGACACGATTCATACTGCTTAAAATCAAAACAAATGACTGGTATCAAAAAAGATTTATTCCGGCTATCAGCCCTATTACACTCATCTCTCTTCTTTTTACAATATTCGTAATGTTCTCATTGAAAGGGGAGTATATTGTAAAATTACCGTTTGATGTTTTGAGGATAGCCGTTCCGCTGGTTATCTATTTTGTAATAATGTTTTTTGTATCGTTTTATATGGGTAAGAAAATCGGTGCAGATTATTCAAAAACGACAACTCTCTCATTCACTGCCGCCAGCAATAACTTCGAACTAGCCATAGCTGTGGCAATAGCGGTTTTCACAATAAATTCAGGTGAAGCTTTTGCAGCAGTTATAGGGCCGCTTGTAGAGGTGCCCGTACTTATAGCTTTGGTAAATGTTGCTCTCTTTTTTCAGAAAAAATTCTTTAAGGAGCCAGCAGCCGCAGATATTAAATCACCTGATTTGTGTCCGTGACACAAATCAGGTTTTCTCTTTAAGAGATTATTAAGCTCAAACCAAAATACTCCGCTTTTCCGGATAAAAAGCAATTTTACTTTCTTTTACCTCAAATTATTACTAATTTTTCGTAAGTGATTTTTTATTCTGTTGATTTCGCATCTTACTCAGGATTTAAATGAACCAATAAAAAATGGTCAAACTTTTCAGTTTACTAATATTATTTCCCGTCATATTATTTTCTCAGCCCCGACTTGATAGTCTGCTCAGGTCATTGGAAGGTCTGCCGGATACAGCAAAAGCAGATACCCTCAGCCGTCTCTGCTGGTTTTACAGAAGTCTGAATCCGCAGATTGCATTAAAATATGGTGAAGAAGCACTTAAATATCTCAAGACAGATGATGATCTCCGGCGGAAATCGGAGATTCTGAATTTTCTGGGTGTTATTCAGGGAAATATAGGAAACTTAGATAAAGCATATTTCTATTTTCAGGAAGCACTTGAAATCTCGGTTACAATTAATGATTCAACTCAGATTGGTTACTGCTATGATAATATAGGCGATTATTACGCTAAGAACGCCCTTTATTCCGCCGCCCTCGAAAACTTTATGCTTTCGTTTAAGATTTTTGAGAAAATCGGCAATAAACAGGGAATGGCTTACGCTTTGAATGATATCGGGGAAGTGTACATGTTTCAGAATGATTTTGAAAAGGCACTTTATTATCTCGAATATTCAGGAAGGCTGAGATTAGAGAGGAATGATAAGAGGGGTTACGCAAAAACGCTGATTAACCTGGCAACTGTTTATGAAAGACAGAACAATCTCGATCAGGCTATGACAACATTCTTGAAGGCCTATGATAAAAGCCGGGAAGCCGGCTATTTGAAAGGAGAAAGCGGCTCAATTTCAGGAATGAGTGAAGTTTACATTAAACAAGGGCAATACTCCAAGGCCCTCGCAGAAGCAAACAGATCACTTGAGATTGATAAAAAGATAGAAAATAAACATGGTGAGATAATCAATTACAACAGGATCGGACGTGTTTATTTTATCCTTAATGATCTTCAGAACGCAGAAGTGTATCTCCTTAAAGCAAATACTGAATCTCAAAACACGGGTCATCTTGACCAGCTGATGATCTCATATGAATATCTGACTAAACTTTATGAAGCAAGAAATGACTTCAGAAGTGCCTTCAATTCGCTTAAAGAATATAATAAACTCAAAGAAAAAATTCATGGTCAGGAAACGCTCCGTAAGATGGGTGACCTTCAGACTGCGTTCGTGACTGAACGAAAGGACAACGAAAATAAGCTTCTCAAAAAGGATCTTGAGTATCAGAAAAGCACGATCAGATTTGTAGTTCTTATAGTTATACTGGTATTCGGACTTGTTATATTATTCATTTCAAAGTACAGAATTCAGAAGAAAGCTAACACCCTGTTAACTGAACTGAATCATTCTAAAGACAGATTTCTTTCAATAATAGCGCACGATCTAAAAAATCCATTCTGGGCAATTTCCAATCTCTCAGAAATTCTCAATGCAGAATATGATGAAATGGATGATGAAGAGAGGAAGAAACTAATCGGATCGATCACCAGATCCTGTAATGAAATATCAAGACTGCTGAATGATCTTCTTACACTCGCGCTTGCCCAAAAAGGTGAAATAAATCTGAAAAAGGAAGAAATCTCAGCCTTTACAATGTTCGATACTATCAAAACTTATTACGACGTGGCAGTAAAAAGCAAAAAACTTGAAATTGAAACTGCTGAAGAGGTTGATCTTGTTTTCACTGCTGATTCCTTTATTATCGAGACTATTCTTGCTAACTTTATTAATAACGCCGTAAAATTCTCTGAGGAGGGCGGAAAAATAATTCTTGGAGCAGCCAGAGAAAACGGATCAGTTCTGCTATCTGTACGTGATTTCGGGAAGGGAATGACTAAAGAGCAGACAGACAGCATATTAGCCGGAAAAACCACGGTAATCTCTCACGGAACAAAGAGAGAAAAAGGAACAGGCCTGGGGCTGAAACTTGCACATGAACTGTCAAATCTCCACGGTGCAAAAATTCTTGTCTCATCTGAACTTGGTAAAGGCAGTACCTTTTCAATTCAGATCCCTCAGTAAAAAAAATCATACTGCGAAAATTCGTCAGAATTATTTTTATGCCCTTTAAAATTTTTTCCCCTGATTGAGCTCGTTTTCCGAAGTAAAACCCGGGCTGAAATAAAAAGCTGCACCCGCAGCGTTAAATTATTCACAAATAACCGGTTATTTAAAACACAAAATCCCGCTTGATCGCGGGATTTAACTTTTGCGGAGGGGGTACCAAAATTCGGGTCGCAAAGTGATGCACAAGGCAAAACCCGCGGTAAGGATTTCAGGAGCGACGACGGAGAAAATAATCATCTGGTTAATCAGCCGGCATTTAAAAACAAAAAATCCCGCTTGATTGCGGGATTTAACATTTGCGGAGGGGGCGGGATTCGAACCCGCGGTAAGGATGTAATCCCTACGACGGTTTAGCAAACCGTTGGTTTCAGCCACTCACCCACCCCTCCGGATGGATCAGCTGAAAAGAAATTTGCCGAATCAGATTACAAATATATCAGATATAGTGATATTTACAAAGTATTAATTGAAATCCTTCAAAAATTTCAGATGAATCTCATTGTTCTGAATGAAATAGATTAATGCAATATCAGTCAGTTTAAGAATGAACCTGCGGTACTGAAAATTCCTTCAAATGATCTGCTGACGGACTCCCTGTTTTTTTCGGAAACAGGGAAAGGATTTTCATGAGAATAGACATAGGGAAAATCAATCATCAGAACACAGTCGGCAGATTTACCTGTGTATGTGTTTTTAGTTCCTTCAGGATGGAATACTTTGTCCTGCAAAAGGTTTACTATCATAAGTCTGCTTTTAAGCTCATGAAAAAGCATATCCCGGAAAGATTTCAGATTATCTGAATTTACCATCATTCTGAAGGCTGCACCAATTGAGTCAAATTTCGAAATAAGATCCGAGAGAGCCTCTTCACACTTTATATTTTCATCTAAGTTGTTGTAGTAATCAGACATTGATTCAGAAGCCCGGCTGTCCATAATCGCCTTGGATACCGGGTCAATGTTATCAAGGGTTGAGCCTCCGCAGAAAATAAATAGTCTGGAATCTGAAAGATAGCCGCCGGGATCACTCATGAGAAGTATCTCCCCTAGGAATGATCCTATGGAATAACCGAAGAAATCAAGGACTGCATCACTTTTAATATGCGGGTTATTTCCGTTTTTAATTTCAAGAATCAGTTTTGTCAGGTCATTCAGAGTCTGCAGTCCTGAGACCAGAAAACGTTCAGGAGCAAACTGAAGCCTGGTGCTGAGGGCTACATTTGCGAAAGAAGACTCGGTTAAACCGGGGAGCAGTGAGCTCCGTTCTTTAAATACTTCATACATGAGTCTCGGGTTGCTCCACTCCTGCGGAGCCCGCTGCATGTGGAAGGCAAGCGGAAACATCAGAACGGCTTTAACGGTGTTATTACTTAGCTGAGTTATCCAGGGGAGGTACTTATCCCAGTTTCGTTCATTAAGACCGTGCAGAAGTATGATAACTGAATCCAGTTTCTCTTCCCCTTCGGGTCTGAAAAGGTGATAGCAGAAGTTATAGTTTGAATCGAAACTGCTATCAGGGGCGTTTAAATTTCTGAAAAAATACTTGTTTGTATTTGCGTTATTATTCAGAAAATATTTTAGAAGGATATTGTAAAGGCAGTTGGATTTGGTTTTAAGATCAGATTCATGGTACAATTCTCTATAATCTGATCTGAACTGAGTGGTTTCAAATTTCCATGTTGCATCATTGATTACCAGATTCCCGCCGGTATAGAAAGCGTTTCGGGTCATTTCGTATATCTTATCAAAGCTCATTGCAGCCTCTTGTTATTAATATTTTTCATGTTAAGCAGCTCTTTTTTCTTCTTTTTGAGCAGCTCTTCCCATCTGTTAATTCCTTCTTTAAGCATAGTCATCTTACTGAAAAGTTTTTCAATATCTGCCGACATTACTTCAAGTTTTGACGAAACCTCATCCTTATCAAAATTGGAAAACTGAGTCTGAAGTGCAAGAAAGTCTCTGAAATGATCTGATATGATTTTAATTTCGTCAAGTGTATATCCGAAGTTCTGGAGATCCAGGATCAGAGAACAAAGGTAAACATAAACATCGGCATAAAGTCTGAAGCCGCCCTCGCTGCGCATATCGGGTTCGATAATACCTTTGTCCTCCCAGTGTTTTATTGTTCTCGGTGAGACATTAATCTTATCTGCAAGTTCTCCTACAGTAAGCAGTTTGCCTGTTACGGGATCGTTTTCCTTTTGCTGAATTGCAGGGAGCCCTACCTTTTTAATGATTTTACTGATTTCCCGGAGGGAATAGCCCAGATCAGTAAGCTTCAGAATGTGTGCACATTGTGAAATTGTGTCTTCATTATAAAAAGGAGTTTTTTCTTCTGTCTCTCCCGCAGGTTTGATCAGTTTTTCTTTTTCCCATTCAAGAAGAATGATTTCTGATACACCGCTTTTTACAGCCAGTTCATTCAGCAGATAGATGTTTTTCATATATACCTAAACGTATAGTTCATTTATAAAAGTGTACGTAAACGTATATTAATATATGCCGCAGACTTCATAATATCAAGAAATAAATTAATTTCTGAGCCATTATTCGTTTATTTATGATTTGAAATACCGCTTCAGTGCCGGGCAGAGAAGTATTAAACAGCTAATCACCTCAGCTCCGGCCGGGTATATCCATCATTATGAGTATATTTGGAGTGTAAAAAACATTTATTATGTCAGTACACATATACTAAGGTGAAACTTGTTTTCCGGAAAAATAAATCTTAAAGTGATAAGAGACTATGCCATCATTACAATTGGCGCTGCTATAATGGCTATTGGAATAGGCATATTTCTCGTTGATGCAAAGGTGGTGCCCGGCGGTGTAAGCGGTCTTTCAATGGCAGTTCACTACCTGACAAATAATACGGTACCCGTTGGTATGCTTATGTGGATCTTCAATGTTCCGCTCTTTTTATGGGGAATTAAGGAGCTAGGAAAGAGTTTTGGGGCCCGTACTTTTTATGGCTTTACCATGAACTCCTTTTTTATCGATTTCTTCAGGGGCGATATACCCGGTCTGAATTTCATCAGACTTCAGGAATCGCAGACGGTTCTTGATCTCCATAAAAATGACTTCCTCTTTCTTATACTTATCGGTTCGGTTCTGCTGGGTGCAGGTCTGGGTCTCATATTCAAATTTAAGGGCACAACCGCAGGTTCTGATATAGTAGCAGCCATACTTAACAGGAGGTTCGGTATAAAACCGGGTCAGGCTATCATGATTATTGATTTTTTTGTGATAGCACTTGCAGGTTTCATTATTGATCAGAAAGGACTTTCACCCGAAAGACCCGCACTCTCACTAACGCTTTATGCGTTTTTCCTTCTGATCATCTCCTCAAGAATAGTTGATATTATAATTGACGGATTTGATTATGCGAGGGGTGTTTTTATAATTACAGATAACAATGATGAGGTGTCTGAAGTTATTATGAACAACCTTTCCCGCGGTGCAACCGCATTCAAGTCACGCGGGCTTTACCGTAACATTGACCGTGAAGTAATTTATACGGTGGTAACAATAAAGGAGCTGAGCATACTTGAAGATCTTGTGCATAAGGTTGATCCGAACGCTTTTATGGTGGTGAATAATGTACACGAGGTACTCGGCGAAGGATTCAGGAAAAGAATCTGATCAGGTATTTAAATATCTGTTGAATTTTAAGTGCCCGGATAAACCAGGGCATTTTTATTCAGAAGAGAATACCAAAATCAAGGATAAGCTGGGCAACTCTTCTTTCGTTAAATGCCACTTCAATCCTTGCTACATTATAAGGAAGCGATAAAACTGTGATACCAACTCCGTAACCCTTCAGAGACTGATCCCAGCTAAAAGTATCACCGGGGCTCATAGCTACACCGGCATCAGCAAAAATCTGAAATGCAAGACCGATTCTGTAAGAGGTCAGGCTTTTAGGAATAAGTGGGAGATCGAACTCAAGATGCCAGTCTTTAAACAATATATAATACGTTTCGATAGAAGTTGTATAAACGCTTTTGCCTTCCCTTTTACTGAAAAAATGACCCCGTATCTTATCAATTGTTCCAAGGAATGCATAATCATACAGCGGTACGTTATCTCCGAAAACCTGATTAGTATATAGCCGGTATTTTGCGTAGAGCGAACCGGTAATGTTAAAGTAATTCCTGTAATCAAGCGTTACTTCCTGATGACTGATCTCACTGTTGCCAATTCCCCTGTAAGAATATTCTCCCGAAAAGAAATTACCATCAGTCGGGAACTGCCTCAGGTCTCTTTTATCAAAAGTATATCTGGCACCGGCAAAACCGAACCGGTCAATGTTTGATGATGATGCAGTTATTCCGGGAATATACTCCGGGGCTTCCAGGTAAAAAAATCCTGCATACAGGTCAATTTTGTTAAATATGTTTATTCTTTTACCCAGACTCAACTGGTACTTAAATGTTTTATAGCTGAACTCATCACCTAATAATTCCTCGGCGCGGATGCTTCTGTTTTTCGAAGTTACATATTCAAGTGATGACTGAAAAGAAATTTCTTCTTTTCTGATAAGATAAGGAATGTAATAATTCAGAATATATGAAGGATCATAGCCGAATCCCGCCCTCATATAGATGGTTTCGTTCCTTCCTCTGAAATTAAACCATTTAAGTTCAGCACCTATAGATAATTTATTGATATCTTTTTCATGCAGATATACATAAGGAAGGGGGTATATATACCAGCCCTCTGCCACAGTAATGTAAAGAAGATTAAAACCTTCTTTTTTAACTGCATCAAGGGATACTTTAGTGAAGAGCTGAAGGCTGTAAATTCTTTCCCTGTTATAGGCAAGAATAAGTGAATCAATCAACTCACCGGGCTTAAATGTCAGTTCACCAATGATAATATCATCATCCGTGATTTTGTTGCCGGTAATTATAACAGAATCAATTTTGAAAATCTTGTCAGTGATTAATGAATCAGGAACAGGATTTTGAGCTGAGAGGGAATTATTAAGAAATATTAAACAAATAAGAAGAGAGAATTTCACTTACACCTGTTGGTTAATTAGTGATTACACATCCGGTAATGAATAGCAATACACTCGTCCTGTATAACTGTGATTCCTTTTTCAACGAGTGGTTTAACTGCTTCATCATGTCTGACCCCAAGCTGCATCCAAAGTACTTTCGGATTGATTGCAAGCACATCATCTATAATCCCGGGAATTTTATCACTACTGATAAAAACGTTCAGAATATCAATGTTATGCGGTACCTCTGAAAGATGCTGATAAACCTTTATTCCTTCATACTCGGTTAATGATGGATGGACACCTGTAACCGAATATCCTTTATCCCGCAGAAACACAGCTATCCTTCCGCTGTCACGGTCAGGACGGTTAGATATACCGAGAACACAAATGGTTTTCGCAGTTTTCAGGATATTACAAGTCATAAGAAAGTGTTTTGATCAGGAATTAATAAATATATTAAAGAAATAGTTTACGAGGAAGGTTAAAAACCTTCCCCGAATAACTTTAATGATTATTTAACTTCTTAGGACATATAGTCAGAGACCGGAGGGCAGACGCAAATAAGATTACGGTCACCGTAAGCATTGTTAATTCTGGAGACGGAGGGCCAGAATTTATTCTCTCTGAGTGATTTGAGAGGGTAAGCTGCTTTCTCTCTGCTGTATGAATGATTCCACTCATCACTGATCAGTGTATCGAGAGTATGAGGTGAATTCTTCAGTACATTGTCATTAATATCTGCGGCGCCGGTTTCAATTTCAGTAATTTCCTGCCTGATGCTTATCATAGCGTCAATGAACCTGTCAAGCTCAGCAATTGCCTCACTCTCGGTAGGTTCAACCATTATGGTTCCGGCAACAGGAAATGATACAGTAGGAGCGTGGAAGCCGTAATCCATAAGCCGTTTAGCTATATCCTCCACTTCGATTCCGGCAGTACGTTTGAAATCTCGGAAATCAAATATCAGCTCATGGGCAACTCTTCCATGCTCACCTGAATACAGAACTTTGTAATAAGGTTCGAGTTTTGCCTTAATATAATTTGCGTTAAGGATGGCAACTTTTGTTGATTCCTTGATTCCTTTTGAGCCGAGCATTTTAATATAGCCGAGAGAAATCAGAAGTATAAGTGCAGAACCATAAGGAGCGGCTGATATTGCAGAAATTGCTTTTTCACCACCGGTTTTTACGACGGAATGCCCCGGGAGAAATGGCTTAAGGTGCTCTGCCACACAAATTGGCCCCATACCGGGTCCGCCACCGCCATGGGGAATGGCAAAAGTTTTGTGAAGGTTAAGGTGACAGACATCAGCACCGATAGCAGCAGGGCTGGTTAAACCAACCTGTGCATTCATATTAGCACCATCCATATACACCTGACCGCCAAACCTGTGAATGGTCTGACAGATATCAACAATACTCTTTTCAAAAACACCATGAGTTGAGGGGTAAGTAACCATTAGTGCAGCAAGGGTGTCTTTATTCTGTTCTGCCTTAAGTTTCAGATCCGCAACATCAATATTACCATGCTCATCACAATTCACCACTACCACATGCATACCTGCCATAACTGCAGAAGCGGGATTTGTACCGTGAGCTGATGAAGGTATAAGAACTACATTTCGCTGTAAATCACCTCTGCTGATGTGATACTCTCTTATCACCATAAGACCTGTATATTCACCCTGTGCACCTGAATTCGGCTGAAGAGAAACTCCGGGGAAACCCGTGATCTCAGCCAGATATTTTTCAAGTTCAGAGATAACTTCTGCATAACCTTTAGTCTGATATGCGGGGGCAAAAGGGTGCATTCTGGCAAAGCCCTGCATTGTAATCGGGATCATCTCTGCGGTGGCATTCAGTTTCATTGTGCATGATCCGAGCGGAATCATAGAATGTGCCAGTGAAAGATCTTTGTTTTCAAGTTTCTTAAGGTAACGGAGAAGCTCGGTTTCTGATCTGTAACTGTTGAATACAGGATGGAAAAGGTAATTACTGGTTCTGACAAACTCAGGAGCAATTTTGCCTGGAGATTTTACAGCAATTGCTTCAAGAGCTGTTTTGTCTGATTTCATGCCTTTAAGCTCTGCAAAAAGATCAGCAATTTCGAAGATATCTTCAAGACGGGTTATCTCACTGAGTGAAATACCCACGTGGCCTGTTTCAAAGTATCTGAAATTGATATTGGCAGCTTCAGCAAGTTCCTTCAGTTTATTTTGAGAACCTGCATCCTTAAGTTCAACTTTAATTGTATCAAAATAAGATTTGTTAAGCTGTGAATAACCCAGATTTTTGAGGATATCATCAAGTGCTGAGGTGAGCGAGTGGATACGGTCAGCAATGGCTTTGATTCCCTCAGGGCCATGATAGACGGCATACATACCGGCAATAATTGCAAGCAGAACCTGTGCAGTACAAATATTTGAGGTGGCTTTTTCTCTCCTTATATGCTGTTCACGTGTCTGAAGAGCCATTCTGTAAGCAGGGTTTCCCTTGGCATCAACTGACAGCCCGATAATTCTTCCGGGGATCACTCTTTTATACTTGTCTGTCGTGGCATAGAATGCCGCATGCGGACCACCGTATCCCATCGGGACACCAAACCGCTGAGAGGAACCTACAACAACATCAGCACCAAACTCACCGGGATTTTTCACAAGTGTTAAAGCCATCAGATCTGAAGCCACAATGATACCTGCGCCCGCAGCTTTTACTTTTTCAAAGAATCCTGAATAGTCACGTAACTCACCGTTATTATCAGGATACTGAACCAGAACGGCAAAGTAGGAATTATCAATCTGAGCTTCAGCAAAATCGCCTGTTACAAGCTCAATTCCTTTGGGTATCGCTCTGGTTTTAATAAGATCCATTGTCTGGGGATAAACTTCTTTATCAATAAAAAACTTTTCGGCGTTCTTATTAGTCTTGTTTGAGTGAAGCATAAGCATTGCCTCTGAAGCAGCAGTGGCTTCATCAAGAAGAGAGGCATTGGCGATGGGCAGCCCTGTAAGATCTGCTACTAAAGTCTGAAAATTCATGAGCGCTTCAAGTCTGCCCTGGGCAATTTCTGCCTGATAAGGGGTGTACTGTGTGTACCAGCCCGGATTTTCAAGAATATTTCTGAGGATAACCGGAGGAGTTACAGTTGGGTAATAACCCATTCCTATATAAGATTTTGCAACAATATTTTTTTGCGAAAGAGCCGTGGCGTAATCAATAAATTCAGCCTCGGTCATTGGTTCACATACTTCAGGATCCTCTTTAAGTCTGATATGGGAGGGGATTGTTTCGTCAATTAAATCGTTAATGGATTTTACACCTATCGCATCGAGCATTTTTTTCTGTTCTGATTCACCGGGTCCTATATGGCGTCTGTCAAACGAATCATAAAACTTAAATTTTTGCATTTTGTCAACAATCGATTTGGTAAGAAAATTTTTATTATGAACAATAAATTTAAGAAGAAAATTGCTTATAAAACAGACATTACGGAGTGCATGTGATATTGAACTGAAAGTGATAGAATTTTCTGCAGGTCAGCTAACGGAATAACAGATTTGTCTGATAATAATTCTTCAAATTGTTTAGAGCTGTAATAGGTTTGAAGCAAACTTAGGTTTGCCGTACCACAAGCTATTGCGCATTATTGAAGGAATACAACCTGTTTAAAATACCGGAGCAATATAATGG
>CAYPMQ010000064.1:0-13207 GCA_964411625.1 uncultured Ignavibacteriaceae bacterium | reverse complement strand
GAACTGATTGCAAGGGCGATTCATCATAACAGCAGGAGAGCAAACCGGCCATTTATTGCAGTAAACTGCGGAGCAATTCCTGAATCACTCATTGAAAGTGAACTTTTCGGACACAAAAAAGGGTCGTTCACGGGTGCTGTGTATGATAAAGATGGTTTTATAAAAGCTGCTGACGGTGGTACGCTTTTGCTGGATGAAATTTCAGAAATGCCTCTGCAGCTGCAGGTCAAACTTCTCCGGGTTCTTCAGGAAAAGGAACTTGTTCCTGTAGGTACCAGCTCACCAATTAAAGTTGATGTCAGGTTTCTTGCAACCACAAACAGAAATTTGCCTGAGGAAATTGAGAAAGGAACTTTCAGGGAAGATCTTTTTTATCGTATAAATGTAGTGGAATTAAGAATGCCATCTCTGGTTGAAAGAAAAGAGGATATTCCTTTGCTGGTTGATTTCTTTATTTCAAAATACAGGAATGAACTAAAGAAGAATATTAAAGGAATTGAACAGAACGCACTTCGTGCCGTTGTATCTCATAAATGGAAGGGTGAAGTCAGAGAACTTGAAAACATTATTGAAAGAGCGTGCATTTTTACAGTCAGTGAATATCTTACTGTTGATGATTTTCCTGACTTTATTGACAAAACCAAGGGAATAGAAGTACGATATAATACTAATTATGAAGAGTTTATGAAGAATTGTGAACGTGATTTTATTCTGCATCAGCTCATGGAATCAAATTATGATAAGGAGAAAGTTGCCAGAATTATGAATATGGGACTTTCAACTCTTTACAGGAAAATTAAAGAGCTTCAGATTGAACTCTGATGTTATAAAGATCAATATGATTTGTTCGTTTTTTTATTATATTAAAGTAAAAATCTCTCCAAGTTTTAAGATATGAAAGTAAAAATATGGGGTGCACGTGGTTCTATTCCCACACCTCTTACAGCCTCTGATTACAGACGCAAGATATTAAAAATACTTGCGGAAGCGGCTAAAGCTGATATTACTTCTGAGGCAAAAAGAACAGAGTTTGTAAACGGACTTGAACCGGCCCTTTCGCATATCGTTGGTGGTAATACCTCATGTGTTGAAGTCAATGTTAATGATACTATTATTGTTTTTGACATGGGAAGTGGTTTCAGAGAACTTGGAAATGACCTTCTGAGAAGAAACCTTAAAGATAAAAACATCCACATATTTATCAGCCATACGCATTGGGACCATATCCAGGGTTTCCCATTCTTCAAACCTGCGTTTATAAAGGATTTTCATCTTCATTTCAGAAGTCCGCACGGAAATCTTCGGCAAAAACTGATCGAGCAGCAGGAATTCAGATTTTTCCCCGTTTCTCTTGATTACATGGCTTCAGATAAACATTTTTATGATTATACTCCCGGTCAGTTCCTGGAAATTAACGATATCAAAATTACAAATATTGAACTTCATCATCCTGGCAAATCATACGGCTACCGCGTTGAGTATGATGGAAAATCAATGGTGTTTGCTACCGATTCAGAATATAATAATTTCAACTCAGAGAAATTCAATAAATACATTAACTTTTACCGGGATTCGGATCTGCTGATATTTGATGCGCAATATTCATTTGACCAGGAAATCCAAAGAATTGACTGGGGTCATTCATCTGCACTGGTTGGGGTTGATCTGGCGGAAACAGCCAAGGTTAAAAGGCTGGCTTTATTCCACCACGAACCTGACAATGATGATTTTGAAGTTTGTAAACTTTATAAAGCTGCTATTGAGTATAAAAATAAAAACTATGCAGATTCTAATATGGAAGTGTTTCTGGCCCGTGAAGATCTTGTAATTGAGCTATAATTTAAGTGGATTACAATAAAAAAGGCACCTCAGAGGTGCCTTTTTTATTAATTGCAATGCTGAATCGTGTTGATCAATAATTGATTCTTATTATTGGTGAGAACACAACATATGAGTCTTCTCTGTATGCCGGAAGCACATTATCAGAGAAGTTTATTGATCCATAATATCTGAAATCAAATCCTATTGCATTGCTGAGCATAAATGAAAATTTAATACCGAAATAAGAGTTTGATTCACTTACATTAAACATAAATGATGGTTCGAAGCTATATGACAGCAGAGGATTATCCTGAGTGATCATAATGGAAGCCTTAGTGAAGAACTTTGTTTTATCAACCGACTGATCAACGGGTTCAAGTATCGTCGGGTCAAGGAATAAATTGTGAACATCAAATATGCCTAATCCGAGACTCGCACCAAAGTGTCCAAATGATGATAACTCGAAGAAATTCTTTCTCACCATACTCAGGCTGAGATAGTTCTTACTTGAAAAAACATTAACCGGAGGAGTAACGTCTTTAATGTTTGCTGTCTCAAGGTCACTGAGCGAGACTGATGCTTCGATATTAATATCATAAGGTGAAAGTGATTCTGAAGCATATCTCAGGAAGTTACCATAAGCATTCAAATAGATATTGAAAGCACTTCTGTGGAGACGTTTACCTAACGCAAGGTTTTTATCTTTAAATGTTGTTCCGGTCGGCAAACCGAAACCTACTTCAAAGAAGTAAACATCATTAGGTTTATTATTAAGAATTCTGTCTATATAAGTAACCTTCAGACCGGCGGTATAACTCGGATTATACCAGCCCGGTATTGCTATGTTATCAATACCCCACTTGCCAAATGCAGAAAGGAGATATTTGTTTTTGTTATTCGTCGTAAAATTCCAGAAAGTAACATGAGGTTCCAGAAGACTTAAATATATATCAAACTTATAAGCCAGTTTGTTATCGTAATAACTCTTGGTTATATCATTAAAAGCATAAGCTTTTTCTTTCAGAAGATCGTAATACTCATCACCCATAATCTCTTTCAGTAAAACATAATCAACTACGGGATCAAAGAAGAAATCAGTTGTGTCTCCTTGTGATATATTTTTCTCGGTATAGAACCTGAAATATTCTATTTCATTATCATAGTATCTTTTACGGAGATCAATAAAAACTTCACCGCTGTAAATATCTTTAGCTTTTTCTTTTATAACTTCGATTGAAGGTTTACGTCCGTTGACTCTCAAAACGTTTTTGACCAGAAACCTGTTGAAAATTGCCCTTACCAAAACCGGATCCGTAACTATCCATGTTGATTTCAGGTCATTAAAACCGATTGTATTGTATTCAAGATTTTTATAAACCTTATTTAATCTTTCAACCTTCAAATCAGTATCCTGAGCAGAAATTGTAAAATTGAAAAATATCGTTAAAAGAAGACCGGAAGTTAAAAATTTAAAAACCATATCTGTACCTCAACTGAATCATTGACTGTCCGCTCTTTTGTTCCCATATCTCAGGTTCTCTGAAGAAGGGTGCTGTAATGTAAAATAATTCAAAACGGAATAAGTGTTCATTTGAGAACTCGAACAGTTTCATCCAAAACTTCAGATTCAGATGACTGTCAAAGAACTTTGAGTCAAAACCTGCAAACTCTATATTGTTAGGAACCACGTTCAGAGATAAACCAATCACGGGAGAGAATACATCCTTAATGTGCTGTCTTTGAGTAACCGGTGTTGAGTAGTCACCTTTAACTACTTCATAACCACCCATGCCAATTTCCATCTTGAATCTTACAGACCGCTTTTCATTTGTGTTCCAAAAAAAAGACATGCTTGTTGCCCACTGGGTAAATGAGAAATAAGCTTCATTTCCGATTTTAGCATAAGGTATTTCTATATCCTCTGCTCCGGTGGCAAAGTACAAATTAAAAAACGGTATATCATATACTCCTGTTGTTTTTATGTCAAAAACAAAGCCATTGCCAACATTCAGCAAAGGTGTTTTACCAAAAATAAAAGGCAGATTCTCAACGAGACTTTTGGTGTCAAGCCTGAACCTTCCGAGAATCTTAGCATCAATCACAAAGTCATCATCTATTTTATTCATGTTGCCTGACACATTGACAAGAGCTCTTACACCACCGGATAATGTATATCCCTGCCAAGGCAGAATATTCAGGTATTCGTTGATTGTGTTAAGTTCAACACTAACAGTTCCGAAGCCGTAATCAACTTCTTTATGAAAGAAAGTCACATAAGATAATGAAGCGTCTATCTGGAAATCAGACGTTTCTGATGTAGCTCCTGCTCTGCTTCTGGGTCCGGAACCAGGTGCGGATGCTTTATCAACTTTTGGCTTAGGATATCTGTGAATATTGTTTACTCTTTCATAGGCCAAAAAATCTATGTTCCCGGGTGAAGAGATACCGGCACTTAATTCATTTTTTTCTTCAGTGTTTATCTGAAGGAGAGATATTGGCTCTGACTGATTCATCTGTTTAGTAACCAGATTGTACAGGGCACGGTAGGTTGCCGGATTAGAAAAATAAAGTTCATTTAGATCCTTAAACCTCACAACAATATTTGAGTCAACACTTCCGCCTGTTGATTCATCAAAAAGATTATCACCTGATGCGGATTTATCTGTTATTTCTTTTATATAAAGAATTGTCAAGGAATCAAAATCCAAATTTTCCTTAAGAAATACTATGCTGTAATTTGTTGCATCCGAGAGCTTAAAGTTGAATACTCCTTTACCATCGGTGAGAGGAATATTTTTTAGTTCTTCCAGATCATTTTCTTTTGCAGAATATACAACAGCATAAAGATCCAGATAACTTTTGTCAGTATTAATTTTTTTATCAACCATTCGGTAAAGTTCATCCAGATTCTGTGCTACTGTGGTCTCTATGAAACCTATCAGCAAAAAAGTCAGAATGTTCAGAAAAAGTATGTTTCTTTTCATATGAATTTATTTATTTAAGATAAGAAAAGCCATACACATTGTTATAGTGTATGGCTTGGCATAAAGACTAGTAGTTTATTCTTATGATCGGTGAGAACACGATATAAGAATCATATTTATAAGGGAATTTTGTTTTATTGACACTCATGCCACTGTAAACTCTGACATCGAGACCAAATGTACCGCTTAGCATTGCCATTGCTTTAAGTCCCATAAAACCGTATCCGTCACTCGAATAACCTGCTAAGAGATTAATGTTGTGCTGAATAAGACCGCCGCCGGAGTTTCTCAAACCGACTTCAAGGGTAACAAAGTTATTAAATTTCTGCAAAAAATCTTTATTACCTTTTTCAAGATCAACAACAGTTTTTGTTGCCTGATCGAGTCTTAACTTATGAATATCCATGCTTCCAATTGCAAGGCCGATATCAAGCATTCCGAAATCGAATACATTAACAATATCTTTCTTCTTAAGCATGAATGTGAATGTATTTTTATTTGAGAAGAAATCAACATTTGTTGTATATTTTCCAAAATCAGCAAACTTATTGTCAACTATGGTAACTTTTGCATCCCATGAAACAAGTATGTTCTTGAAGAAGTCAGATTCTATGAATCCTAATAAGTAACCTTCTAATTTTCCGTAAACAGACTGTCCTGCAACCCAAAGTGGATTTACTTTAGTATCATCCTTGTACAAACCGAATGCAGGGGTTCCTGCACCTACTGAAATTTTGTAGGTAAAATCATCAGGATCATTTTTCAGCGATTTAAAGTATGTAAGGCGTGAACCTACTATCATCTCTCTGCTGTACCAGCCGGGAAGATTAACATAATCATTTCCCCACTGAGAAAACAGTGACAACAGATATTTATTTCTGTTGTTGGAAGTGGTATTCCAGAACATTACTTCTGAGTTCAGCAGGTTAAGATTTAAATCAAAGTAGTAACCGTATTTTGTACCAAAAGTTGATTTGGTTATATCTTTTGAGAAGTAAGATAACTCCTGAATCTTCTCATAATACTTCTGACCAACTATCTCTTTAAGGAAAAAACCGTCGATAACAGGATCAAAAAGAAGCTGGGGATTATCCTTCCCAAATTCTTCCTGTGGCATGAAGGCAAAATATTCTATCTCATTATCGTAATATCTTTTACGAAGCTGGATTACTACATCACCTTCCTGAATAAGAGCAGTTTTTTCTTTTACAACATCAAGCTTAACGGGTCTGCCGTTGAGTCTGAATGAATTTCTAACGATAAATCTGTTATAAAGCTCCCTGATAAGGGTTGGATCATCAAGTATCCACTGCTGTTTCAGATCATTGAATGCGAGAGTATTATACTCAATACCCTCGTAAATTTGCTTTAATTCACCAAGATCCCCTGTCTGAGCAGATAGTCTGAAGGCGAACAAAGCAACTATAATTATAAATATCTTATTTTTCATGGCTCATCAACTTCTTATTAATGAAACAAAATTAAAAACCGTATCTGTATCTAAGCTGGACCATTGCCCCGCCTTCGCTCTCCCAGTCATCACGAGTTCTTCCGAGAGGACCTGAAACAACAGTTGCAGCAAATCTGATAGTATGCCCGCCGGGGAATTCAAGAAGCTTAAGCCAGGATTCAGCCCTGACTGCAGAATCAAAGATTCTTACCTTTCCGCCAAACAATTCGTTCACTCCGTCAGGAACAAATGTCAGTGAAAATGCAACTACCGGGCTAACCAGATTCTTCACACTTTCATTAAGTCTCTGAGTCTTGGAACCTTTATTATAATATGCCTTACGCATATCATAATGTCCTACTCCCACATCAGCTTTCAGCCTGACTGTCTTTTTGTCGCTGGTATTCCAGTAAAATGACATTGTGGCTTCTGCCTGTGTAAAGCTCCAGTATGCATACTCGGTGTTTACGAGCTTCGTGTCTGTAAATCTGACTGAAGGACTAGAATATCCGGGCGATCCCACTGAAACATACAGGTTAAGGAAAGGCATACCAAAGGGTCTGGTCAGATGAAGATCAATTGCTGCTGAAGTTCCGGCGTTAAATCTTGATCCGCCTCCCAGAATAAAAGGAAGATCATTTGCAATGCTTGCAGTATTCATTGCAAGTCTGCCTAAAAATCTTGCATCAATAATAAGTGCATTATACAAGTCTGTCTTTTTATCGGCCACACTGATTAGAGTTCTGAAACCGAAATTGAGTAAGTTTGCCTGATAGGGGAGAACATTCAGAACAGGCTCCTCTGTACCAAGCTCAATAGAAGCTCCGCCAAGAGAAAAGTCCATGAATCTGTGTGCAAAGCTGATCGAGCTGAAACCCGCATCAAGTCTGTACGCAAAAGACTGGGTTGTGGCCTGACCGCCGCCTCTTTTGCCGGCAACTTTGGGGGCTTCGCGAGGGTACCAGTGGCTATAATTTGCCCTCATATAATTCAGGAAATCTGTGTTGTCTCTTGAGGTTATACCTAAGGATGTTTTTATTTCATCATCCGGAACAATACCGAGGAGCGATCCATACTTGAATTCAGGATCAACTCTCTGCTGCCTGTCAATGTATTCAAAAATCTTAGAATAGGTACCCGGATTTGTTACTTTAAGATAGTACATATCCTTGAAAGGAATAACGACATTGTCTGTTACTTCACCTGTTCCTTCTGCAAACAGCGCATTAGTATCAGCTCCGGCAGTTACAAGCTCAGTAACGTATAGAACGATAATGGAATCGAGACCTATGGCGTCTTTAAGAAACACAAATCTGTAATTAACAGCTTCAGAGTTCTTAAAAGAGAATGGATCTCTTCCGTCCTGGCGGGGTATGGTGCCTAATCCTCTTACGAAAGCATCGTTACCCGGTACATCAAGGTAGAACAAGTTAAGATAATTTTTATCTTTTCTTAACTTAAGATCGATCTTATAAATATAATCGTCTACCTCCTGAGCAAAGGATGCCTCTGCTCCGAACAAAAACAGAAGAAATAGATAAAAGTAATTTTTATATTTCATAGCTCATCTATATTTATTAATAATCACCTTACTTTATTACGGATGCCCGATACTTACGAACAACCTTTTCTCCAAACTGCGTGGTAAATTGAATATCAAGTTCAATATCCTGAACATCACCAACTGCCATTGCATCCATAAATGCAGGATTTACATCAATCTGTATCGCCGGGAATTGTCCCCTTTTACCCACAGAAGTACCTTTAAGAAAATTATCGGGACGTGATGTAACCCTTAATGAGTTAAATTTAGGAGCAATAAAAACAAATCCGTTTGGAGTATTACCAAAATATCCGAAAAGAAATTGTTTCACTGCGGCATTATCCACACTTATATACCAATTTGACTGATTTTCTTCCGGTTTATCTGAAACAAGCGCCCATCCGCTGAAACCGCCTATTGACGGTAAAGCGATTGCCACCTGATACTCTGCCTTTTTTATCTCACCGGAATCGGGATCTTTGTATGTAATCACCTGTCCGTTGTAGTATCCGGTAATTGTAAGTGTTTTACCAACATTTGCCTCCGAGTTAAGAATATCACCCAAAACAACATAAGGGCCCTTACCTTCGGCAAGAACACTGGAACCATCAGTAATTTTGTATGAATAATTGTTTGGCTCAGTATATTCAACCATTGAAAAACTGATAGCTTCCTGCTCTGAGAAAAAGTATCTGTCTCTGATTTTAACCGGAGCAGAAAGTGTAGGGTTTTCCACGATAATCATATAGTTTTTTTCACCAACAAGGGCAGCACCATTTTCACCAACACAATTAACTGATATTTTCAGGTAATATGTGCCGGTTTCATTCAGCTGCTCAGTAAAAACCATCTGAACGGTTACACCTCTTCCGCCCTGTTGTTGTGCTCTCGCAGCAACTTCAGCAGCTGTTGGCTTCAGAAAAGGATCTTTGCAATCCTTTATTTTTTGATTCTGGGCATTATAAATTGCACCCGTGATGGAATTCACCTTGGTTATGTTTGAGATAATCGTGGCACCTTTTTTAGGAACATCGAACAGCTGATTTGTAACCACTCTAATAGTGTCCTCAAGCTTCATACCCTGTGAAAACAGGGTAGTTGAAGAAAGGATAATACCTGCAATCAGTAATTTAAAATTTTTCATAAAGATACTTCTGTACTCTAATGACTTAAAAATTAATCAAGTGATGGACGTACGTAATCAACATCGCCTTTGTTGGCCACAGTAACTTTAATAGTAAAATTAACCGGGGCACTTTTAGCCTCACTGAGAGTTCCGATTTCTCTTTTCAGTTCCTCAAGAAGGAACTGAGGAAGATATGAAGGCAAGATTCTTGTTACTTGACAATAGGCAGAAAATACGAATTCTCCAACTCTGCTTGGTTTTAGTACAATAAATCTTGCATTACCGTCATCTGATTTGACGATCTGATAACCATTGGCTGTGCTTCCGTCAGTAAGACCGCCAGCAGGGAAAGAGCCCAGGGGGCCTCCGCCTTTTGATTCCAGATTAACAAAGAATTTAACTTCTTTTTTCTCTTCATCGGATACCAGACCGAGCGGTGTCATTGCAACAATTACTGAATCACCATTGATCTCTTTTGTGGTATTCGGATTGGGTATCACTAAGGTAATAGGTCTTTTGTACTGCTCAGCGATACTTTTCACCATTTTTGCTTTTACCTGCTGTTCTTTTTCGTGCAGTTCGTCACGTTCTGTAATAACAACAAGCAGCTCGGTGATGAGCACTATGTACATTATAAAGTAGACCTGACTTTTCTTCATCTGAAAACTCCTGTTTTTTAAATAGTTTTAGAAATATTCAAGTCTTATTTGGTAATGTTCTGGCTCATTTCCTGAAGAGCTTTAATTGAATCAAGCTGCACTTTTGTAAGCTTTCTGTTTAAAGCGTTAACTTTTTCAACAAAATCGTCAATTGCTTTGAGCTGCTGGTCTGTAACTGTTTTTAACTGCTCGAGCTCATTTTTAAGATCCTGAGATACACCTTTGGGAACATTTATTATGCTGGCACTTGAATGGGCTACTGCTGCTCCGCCTTCTTCATTCTCATCTTTGTGATAGCTGATATCTTCAGGGGTGAAGAAGGTCACAAGAGCAAGGATAAGAAGCAGGAAGAATTCAAGGAATAATGCCAGCATTACTATATTGGCATTTAATTTACCTTCATGATCAAGGATTACTGAAGGAATAATAGCCAGTTCACTGGCCAGAGTACCTAAACCTCTGATACCAACGATGATAATAAGCAGCGCTGCTCCGATATATACCAAACCCTGTACGTTATTCGAATACTGAGGAATAACTGTATAAACCATCCATCTTCCAAATGCGGTTTTGGGTTCGCTGTTGAGTTTGATTTTGCCTGATGCCACGTTATATCTCCTTAGATTATTGTTTATTGATTGTATTAAATTATACTAAGCCAAGACAAAAATTTACACATATACAATTTAAGACAGAATAATATTTTTAGATGTGATTTGTTTAATACTCTCTAAATCACTGTAAAAAATTATTAGGGAAAGTAAATATAGTAATTTAGTGTTTTATTAAGCAGAATTATAAATATTTTCCGGCTAAATTAAAAGCCTAAAATCCAATTTCAGCTAATATTAACAAAGATTTATTCTTCAAACCATCTGAAAGAAGTCTTAAGGGCTTCTTTTCTGGAATCTGACATATAGTAGAAATTAATACCACGTGGAGTAATTTCCCAGAATTCCTCATTTGTGGTTGTGAATATAACATTTTTTATCTTTTCTATACGTGATACAGGTTCCACTTTCATATCTTCATAGATTAATTTTGCCAGTTCATTCTCATTATTTCTGAGATAAAAGGCCGCAAGTCTGGCCTGAGCTATTCGGACACCGATAAGGGACACCTCTTTTGCATCTGCCGTAGGGGTCTTTTTATCAGTAATCGGCTGGTCAAGTGTAAGGAATATATCAAGTAGTTCCCTTAAATTTGGCACATTCTTTTCATAGGCTCTTTCATTAAGAATGCATAAATCATAAGAGACTGTCTCAAGTATGAATAACAAATTATTCTTTTCGGCTTCCTGTCCATAATACTTAAAGTAGAACGATACTTCTTCCACTTTTTTAGGATTTGCGTCAAGCAGTGCTTCGGCAACTATACGGTAATGTTCAAGAGTTGTAAAAACTGCTCTGGGGTCTTTTTCTCTTATACCTATTCTAATATAAGTGTTAAAATACTGCAGGATGATCTTTAAAGATCCTGCATCCCCGCTCTTTATAGCACTGGTTGCAATCATCTCAGAATTAAATAACACACCGGATGCCACATCCCGGAGATTGCGGCGTGAGTTATCAAATAAAAGCTCATAAACTTTGAAAACTTTGGTTTCAATAAGTATCTTCTGCTCAGCGATACGTGACATTACGAAATTGGCAAAACTGGAAAAATCCGGGTCAAGTCCCTCATTTCCTGTCAGTTTAAACCATCCCTCGGGAAGATTTTTCTTAAAATTGATATACTCAACAGCAAATTGCTGAAGGTTGGAAACACATAGCAATGAAACTGCTCTGTCACCAAAGACCACTGAGTTTATGGCTACATCACCTAAAAAATTGATTCCCTCTTTAACTTCTTCAACGTCGTCTTTGCTAAAAGTTTTTTCATTCCGGGCAACCCTTTTTATAACTTTGGTAATATCTTCTCTTACAAAAGTCAGGAAGTTTTCAGGCTTCAGGAAATAAAAGACGTAATTGAAATGCGGAATTATAATAATAAGACTTGTCACAATGAGAAAGAGAGTAACAGTAAGAGTCAGACCGGGTAACTTTTCGGATTCTCTCAGAGTATTGGTGACCAGCAGAGTGCAAGCACCGGTGAGAATGAAGATAAACATTACAATAACATTTACCCTGTTTTTAAGAAACAGATCAAGTATTTTAGAGGAGTATTTGTTTGCAGCTAACTGCACGACGATTGCAAGAGTTGTAATCTCAATACCGAGTATAGCAGTAATTGCTTCAGGAAGGCCTGAAACACCGTTTATAAGTGTAGAAAGATCTCTGGCAAACCAGTCCGCAAATATATTGATCCTGAAGTAATGGAGTATTCTGTCAATTGCATGAAGGCTGAAATAGATATAGAAAGTTGCACCAAGTAATAAAAATATTGGCTTTAACCAGGGTAGTTTCTTTCTGATACCGTTATTACCACTCATGTCCGGAGATTCTTCTGTTTAACTGATCCTCAAAAAAAACAGAGGGAGTTTTCAGGCTCCCTCTTTTGAAATTAATTACTTCATCAGAAGCATTTTTTTGGTTTCGCTGAATGCTTTACCGTCTTTTCCGGTTGCTTCAAGCTTATAGAAGTAAATGCCCGAATTTAATCCCGATGCATTAAAGTTCGTTGTATGAAGTCCCGCGGTTAAGTTTCCGTCAACCAATGTCATTATTTCCTGTCCAACAGCATCAAAAACTACTATTTTAACCTTCGAATCTGAAGGCAATCCGAATCTTATTGATGTGGAAGGATTGAAAGGATTCGGATAGTTCTGCATAAGGCTGAATTCAGAAGGTACGTTGATATCAACTTCCACAACATCTGAATATTCAAATGCACCGCTGAAATCAATCTGTTTCAGCCTGTATAATACTTTTCCTGATGATGCTGAGTTATCAGTGAAATTGTAAACCGAAGATTCTGTAGTGGTGCCTTTGCCTCCTACAAATCCGATTTTAACAAATTCTGCATTGTTTACGCTTTTTTCAACTTCAAATCCCATGTTATTGGTTTCTGAAGCCGTTGCCCAATTTAGATTAACTTTTCCTTCATTAACATTTGCGGTAAATGAAGATAGCTCAACCGGTATAGGTGCGGTTGTGATAAGAGTAATTGACCATGCTTTAACATGACCTGTGTCTGCATTTGCATCATCAAATACCTTTAATACCCAGAAACCGCCTGAGGAGATTCCGTTCAGTGTTGAAAGAGGAGCTTCAGGTTTCCAGGTTCCTGTCATGGGTGCAGTCGCAGAAGTTATTAACTGAGTAGCTGCATCATCAAGAACACAGTTAATATAATTATCGCCGCTTGAGCCGTTATCACTTGAAAGATCTATAGTTGTGCCGTTAGGAGCAATCAGGGAAATATCAAGATCACTGTCATACGTATGTATGATTGTATCAATCTTTACTACTACCTTACTGATTGTTGCTTCAGTTGCATTTACATATATTGAATCATAAGCATTCTGCTGATCCCTGATATTCAGCCAGAGATTATTTCTGCTGTCTTTTGATCATAACCATTTTGCCCACCAACGAGTATGACAACTGGGGGTATGTTTGGATCTTGTTCTGCTGAAGCAATAAGAATATCGTTGAATGTGTGATAAGCAGATGATTTTGATTT
>CAYPMQ010000063.1:0-13316 GCA_964411625.1 uncultured Ignavibacteriaceae bacterium | reverse complement strand
GAATAAGAGTGCTGCCGATTTTCACGGTAACCTGATTAAAAATAAAGACTGGGATATGAAGCAATGCCAGCAGTGTCACGCCTCAGATTACAATGGCGGTCTTACAGGATCATCATGCCTGAAATGCCACAGCGGTACAAATGGACCTGAAGCATGCAATACATGTCACGGTGATTTCCGAAATGCGGCAAGAATTGCTCCTCCGCGGGATACCGAGGGTAATACTTCGAACACTTCCCGCGGCGTTGGTGCCCATGCAAACCATCTTTATGACAATATGCTCGGTAATGCGCTTGCATGTAATGAATGCCACACCGTGCCGAATGCGGTTTATGTTCCCGGTCACTTGGATAAGAATGTTCAGATTATATTCGGTGATCTTGCTAAAAAAACATCGAATAATGGTGCCATTGTACCAAATCCGACTTATGACAAGACGACACTTGAGTGTTCAAATGTTTACTGTCACGGCACATTTAAAAATGGTAATCAGACCAATAAAGTGAGCTGGACTGCCGGTACTGACGGTGCAAAATGCGGTACCTGCCATGGTGACGCAACAAGCGGTAACCCGCTTCCTCCTTCACCGCATCCGCAGGTTGCAAACTGTTCAACCTGCCACTGGTTAGCCTCACCCGGTGATCTGGTAAGCGGCTCAGGCGCAGCTGCAATTATAGTCAACAAAACCAAGCATGTTAACGGCAAACTCAATTTGTTTGGTCAGGAAAACGATTATTAAGATCTGACTTAAAATACTTTCCTTTGAAAAGGCTGCTCTTCGGGAAACCGGGGCAGCTTTTTTTTTCAGTGCTTTGTGCCTGGTTCTTCGTTCCTGTTTTTGCAGAATAACATAAGCAACACAACCTCATTTGAGCTGTAACCCGGAATGTCTTACCGGAATATGGTTGAATAAGGAGGGGGTTGTGCTATTATGTTAACGTTATTCCGGGGTTTAATTCTAAAATCTCAATTGCATGCGCTTGTTTAAGACCTCACGGGTTAATGTTATTTGAGATCAGTGCTATTGCAGTTTCAGTGCCTCATATCGGGAGAACCCACGAGGTCAACGGCACGCGTCCTGAAACAGTGTCATTGTGGCAAAAAAAGAGCAACACGAATAAACACGAATTTTTCAGCTATGCAGATTATTTAAAAAATAAATATATTTGTTACGCCGCAGGCGGATTCGTGTCTTGTGGCAAATCTCACCATCAGTCTCCAAAAATTTTGCGGGTGGTTTCATACAGGAAATAGCCGCCTTTGACTTTGATTCTCTCAATCAGATCACGGTAGAAGATACTGGTTCTTAAAATTTCTTCATGCCCGTTGAAAATGATGATCTCACGGGCTCTTGAGGCAGTTACAAGCAGTTTTCGGTCAGTTTTACCGCTTGGGTCAAGTGCCTGAAGGCTTTTAATCTGGTATGAGTTTGTTATTGCCAGCGAGACTATAATAATATCCCGTTCTGACCCCTGGAATCTTTCAACTGTATCAATTGTAACCATATCCGCCAGATCTTCAGAAAGAAACTTCTTTATCTGGCTTATCTGTGTTCTCCAGGGAGTTACAACGCCAACCGTTTCAGCATTAAAATCATCACCCATTGAAGAGGCAATATAATTAATTAATTTAGCGGTTCTCCTTGCTTCTTCTTCATGATACTTTGAACCATGTTCCCTGCGGGAAGGGAGGAATACGGTTCTTTTACTGAAAATCGCGGCAAGGGGATTCCCGGGATCAGGAGTAAAAAAGCTGACTTCGGATGTTCTCTGCCTTTCATTTGCAGGGGTCAGCTGATTGTTGTAAAAAGGGTTCACCAAACCAGCTATATCATCATGCATCCTGAAATGGTATTTCAGCATTCCTGTTGCATGATGCCAGCCCTTTTCATTACATTTTCTGAAGAGCCTTTCAAAAAGGGACTCCCTGAAATCCCTGAGCCCGTACTCTCTGAGAACGGGATCGGTCACTTCCAGGAATTTATCACTCTGGGTAACCACAGGGGGAAGCTGGTTCTGATCACCTATCATTATAAAACGGTCTGTAACGGTAACAAGCCCAATGATCTGGGATTCGGTAACCTGTGAGGCCTCATCAACAATAAGAGTCTGAACAGGGGAGATATCATTAATGCTCTGGATTCGGGTTGAGAGTGATGAGATCGTTGAAACGAATACCCTGCAGTTTTTGATAATGTTTTTCACGCCTTCGGGGGTGAGTTCCCTGACCTCGCTGGAGATTGTGCTGAATTCTTCCCGTTGCCCGTTTGAATTGAGTTTAAGAAACGGAATGCCATTCTTTTTTAGTTTAAGGCATATTTCTTCAACAGCGCGGTTAGTGAATGCACAGACTGCTATTTTACCGTCATCGGCCTGAAGTAAACCGTTAACGAGGTTTATGAGCATTATTGAAGTTTTGCCTGTACCGGGAGGTCCCTGCAGAAGGAAATAATCCTCTGAGGAAAGAGCTTTCTGAAGAATCTCCTTTTGATTATCGAGGAGTGATTCATATTCAGGTACCGGTAATTTTCTTACCCGCGGCTCATTAAGACCAAAGAGAAGCTGCCGTTTCCTCTCGGGCGCTTTTATGAAGTTAAACAGAGTCCGCACCTGTCCCCAGTAGTTTGATTCATAAAAGTCATGCTCAAGCACCCATACGGCATATTTATCCAACTGGCTGTTATCAATAATTTTGTTTGCAAGCTTAAGTGATATGTATTTTTTATCAATCCGGAGGATGCTGCCCCGCAGAATCCGGGAATTGACCGCAGATTTAACTGCATCATCAAGCGAGTAAAGAATGCAGAGATCGCCTGTTCTGAAATTATGCTCTGGCATCTCCTCAAAGCCGAAGTTTATAATATCATTTTCATTATCATATCCCGCAATTGTAAGACCCGATATCGCATTCTGCCTTTCAAGTTTTTCCTTTACAGATTCATTCCACAGAGATGAAAAGCCCCTGTTTTCATTCTCTGCAGAAAGATACGCTCCCGTTTTTGCGGAATTAAGCTCACGGAGGAGAAATGATAACTGCTCCCTGTAATATGCGACTGCATCTTCCGGAGCATTATTAAAGTAGATTGAAATATTCTTAAGAGGCTCTTCATCAAACTTATTCCTGTACCCGAATGATTCAGGGCGCAGTTTATCAAATACTTTGTAATTTCTGTTTTCCAGAGCGTAAAGGCTTCTTATGATGATATTGCGGGTATACAGGATCATATTCTCCTGCCTGATGGTGCCTGTAACGTTCCGGAGAGGATTCACCTGTGCCCCCGAATAAAGAACGGAAGAATTACCCTTTCTCTCTGTACCGAATACAGAGCGCAGGAGCATGTTATAACAGATTACCTGCATCCTGTGTTCTTCCCAGACCTGAGTGTTATGTGCATTACCGCTTTTAAGTTCAAACACATCCTTACGGTTCTTATCTCCCGGGAAGCCGAGCATGACATCAAGACGGCCGTTAAGTCCGTAGAGAGGTGAAAAGAAGGTCGGCTCAATAAAGACAGATTTATCTTTGTTCTGTTTAACGGTGTTATAGATATTTGCTGAGTGAGCAGTTCTGATACTGCTTTTTATTTCAGCTAAATCAATTTCGTCAAGGGATGCAAGCGGAAGAAGATTTTCACGGAGAGTCTCGTTAAAAACTGTATTAAGATCAACAGCGGGGTCCTTAAAGGCGTAATCGAGGAATTTGTTTATGATATTACCTTTAAGCAGCGGTTTCTGAGAAGCGGGTTTTTCAAAAAACTTGCCCAGGAAATAATTCATGTAGTTGTTCTGCTCATTCATCCCGAAACACTTTGCGATATCGGTGACATCTACCAGGTAATCGGGCTCAAGAATTATCTGAGTGGAATCGGTGGTGGCGTAAAGATTTTCAGCTGCATTAAACTGGCGCAGATTCATCAGATGGAGAGTGCAGTAGTCCCAGAAAAAATACCTGGCAGTAAAAAAATGATCCTTTGCTTTGTCTGAGTTATTTTCCCAGAAATAGACCGTAAAAGAATCACCGGTTTCTGAATCGGAAACTGTGACCGGTATAAAACGTGAGGAACCACTTTCCCCTTCTTTTCCTATGGCGGTGACAACACCCCTCAGAAAGGGAATATACTCCCTTTTGAGTCCGGGTTTTTCTTCACGGACAACTGAACGGGGTTTAAAGATAGAAAGATTATCAGGGAGGCTTGCTTCAGAAAGTCCGTAAATTACTTCGGCGAGAGATCCTGCATAATCCGAGAAGCGGTCATAATCTACTTTCGCATCTTCATGAACAATTTTATTCGCCGTTTTGCGGATAGTGTGTACTGAATTCATCATCGCCTGGTCGAACTTATACTCAATTTCACAATATCGTATCCGCGCATAAAGATCAGTGAAACTTACCTGTGTATCACGGGTGAGTTCCTTAAAAATGCTCTCCAGTATACTTCTTAACTTTGTAACCCCTGATGAAGGGTCTGTTTCGGCAACCACTCCCGCTTCTGATATTTTATCATACAGCGAAACAGCAAAATCTTCTGCAAGCAGCTTCATTAATTATCCCGTAAAATATGAAAAACCACTTTCTAATTTACTGTTTTTAGCTTTACGAGAATCATCACGGGGAAAAAATCCGTAAGCAATTTTGACTCCCTGTTCACAAAATCGGACTTGAGAATGGCGTCAATTCAGAATAAGTTTGGGGTGTAAAATCGGGGAAATATTGAAAACAGGGAAAAATATAACACCTAAGATTAAAAAGGCGATTAAACTTATTGAATCAGATCTTGAGGACAACATTAATTTTCTGATTGATCTGAGAGAAGGGAAAGCTGATCCCGAAAACCTTAAGTTTAAGGTTCAGGCCGCAAAAATACTGATAGATAAAATATTTGATATCAGCAACAGAGTGAGCGCAGCCTCAAAAACCGAAAAACTGAAAGTGGAGTTTGTGGACCTTACCGGTGAGGAGAAGCAGGATTAAATGAAAATTACGCTTCTTCCAAAACAGATTCTGCTGAAAAAGTATATAGCGGGGAACAGATATTCTTTCATTGGTTACGGAGGTGCAAGAGGAGGGGCAAAAAGTTTTGCGGTACGGGAAATTGCATTGTATTTCGGATTCATGAAGAAACTGAGATGTCTTATTTTCAGAAGGTATTTTAATGAACTTCTCGCAAATCATATAAATCCGCTCTTTCAGACTCATCCTGAACTCAGGCCGCTCTTTAACAAGTCGGAAAAGATACTATATGATGGGACAGGTTTTCCCGTGCTGCAGTTCGGGTATGCGGATTCGGAGGATGACATTTACAAATTTCAGGGAACGGAGTATGATATAATCTTTATTGATGAGGCGACCCGTTGTTCAGAAAGTCAGATAAATTTTCTTCGGACTGTAAACAGGAGTACCGGTTCAGGGTTCCGGCCTAAAATGGTTTTTACGATGAATCCGGGCGGAGTATCTCATTATTTTCTGAAACGGATTTTCATTGACAGAGACTACAAGGAAAATGAACAGCCGGGTGATTATGTTTTTATTCAGTCACACTTATGGGATAATTTCCTCTGGGTTAAACAACAGCTGCTGAGTGAGGGGATCACCCCCGCAGATTATTACAAGATGCCCGAGGATAAAAAGATTGACTACTGTCTTAAATACAGCGACTATGCAAAGGCACTTTCAGGGCTGCCTCAGGAAATTATCAAAGCTTATCTTTACGGAGACTGGGAGGTTTTCGGCGGGATGTTTTTTAAGGGATTCAGCAGGAAGAAGTCAGTTATCGAACCTTTTGTGATTCCGGGTGACTGGCTTATAATAGGCAGTCTTGACCCTGGATATTCATCGCCCCTCAGTTTTGGCATCAACGCAATGAATCCTGAGGGGATAATTTACAGGGTTTACACATATTATGAAAAACAAAAATCACCATCAGAACACCTTGAGGCAATCATATCTCTGCTCAGGAGTGAGGATTCAGAACTGAGGAGAATTCTTGCGGGCCGGGAACCAAAATATATAACAGCCGGTCTTGATGCCTTTGCAAAAAAAGAACGATACTCAATAGTATCAAACGATTTCACTTTTGATGATTTGTTCAGAAAATCGGGGATGTATCTCACTAAAGCATTAACAAACAGGAAACAAGGCTGGTGGCTCTGGAAAGGGCTGCTGGGTGAAAATCCGTCGTACTTTGTTTTTTCCCAATTTAATGATAATTTGCTATTTGAAATAGAAAGTGCTGTAAGTGACAGAAATGACCCCGAAGACCTTCAGGGAAAAGGTAATGATAAATCGGTGTCAGACCATGCGCTTGATGAACAGCGCTACGCACTAATGAGTATGATTAAACCAGCAGATTGTAAATCCGGAGATACTCCGTGCAGAATCACCCCGGATTTTGAACTGCCTTATGCACAATTTTAACGTAGAAGGAGGTGCGCCATGGTTTACGATGTAATTATTATAGGTGCGGGACTAACCGGCCTGACTGCGGCGCTTGAAATGAAAGATCATAATGTGCTGGTTCTGGATAAGGGAAAAGTACCGGGCGGAAGAACGGCATCACGAAAGATTCAGGATACAAACGGTGAAATTACCTGCTTTGCCGATTACGGTGCCCCTCTGCTGAATGTGGATAATTATGAACTGAATCAGTTTAAGAGAATGCTCCCGAGGCAGGTTAACTTCAGGGAAGTTTTTTCGGTCGGAATTGATAAGTATTTCGTGACCACCCCATCTAACCGTGAGGCTGCCGTTGTTCTGGCAGAAAGCCTTAATGTGAAAATGGCAGTTAAAGTCTCTCTGATGCGTTTCATGAATGATCTCTGGCACCTTACAGATGATGAAGGAAATATATACAAATCGAAAAAAGTCCTGCTGACAATGCCTATCCCTCAGATTCTTGACCTCCTTGATTTATCTCATATCACGATCAACAGACCGCTGAGGGGCAAAATGGAAATGGTGGAATATACAAGGGTTGTAACTGTGATCTTTTTGTTTAATGCAAATCTTGTACTTCCCAACGGCGGCATGGTTGAAAAACCTTATCATGGTATTAATATGATATCAAACAACACCCAGAAACGTGGTGAAAAAGGCCCTGCCTGCCTTACGGTCTATTTTAATGAGCTTGAAAGCCAGAGAATATTTGATACTTATACTACTGAAGGATATGAACTTGCCACCGAAGCCGTGAGAAAACTGTACGGGCTGGGAGATCCGGCAGCACAGAGTATTCACAGATGGAAATATGCCTATACTTCAACGCCGCTCTACACCGGTCCTGTTTGCGCAGATAAGGATAAGGGACTTTATTTTGCAGGCGATGCTTTCGGCAACGGGTTTCTTACGGGAGCTGTCAAGAGCGGGTTTGCTGCAGCGGGGATGATAAAAAACGGGAAATACTGACAAATAATAACTAAAGTTAATTTCAGGGGGAAAACATGACGGAAAAAGAACTGTCACAGTTCTATCAGTATGCTGCGGAATCTTTCGATAAATTGAGGAACCGCGCATTAAAGAACGAGGCACTTAAAAGAGGCGAGCACTGGGGTGAAAATGAAAAACGGAAAATAACCGCACAGGGGCGGCAGCCATATTCAATTTCTCTCACCGCACAAAAAATAAATACTATCATATCTGCTCAGAGACGGAGTAAAACTACATTCAGTGTTCTCCCTCTCTCCGATCCCGAAGATTATTACAAAGCCAGGCTTGCTCAGCTTCACCTTGAAGAGAAGGAAAAGCTGTGCCGCATTAATGAAATTGAAAACCAGGTGTTTGAATCTGGACTTTCGATTGCCTTTGGAGCTGTCGAGATTTATGATACCCACGGTCTGAACGGCAGGGAAATAAAACTCAGAAACATCGGATGGAGAGAACTTCTCTGGGATCCTGACTCAGCAGAGTATCTTCTGGAGGATGCGGCGTTCATGATAAAAAGGAGCTACCTTCCGGCTGGCAATGAAGATTATCCCGTTGAATCAGCCGGGCGGCATCCGGTGCTGAAAAGCACTTCTGTAACGGGTAACGAAATTTCGGAGGTACTAAGGTATTATATAAAAGTGATGCGGAGGATGTGGCTGCTCAGAATCCGTGATGCAAACACAGGGGTTGTACTGTATCAGAAATTTGCCGAAAAGGAGAATGCCGAAGCTAAAGCACGGGAAGTAAAATCAATATCTGACGGGAAGGGAACTGATGCCGAACTCATTCCATATTTTGAAATTGGTATAGATAAGATCACGACCCTGAACGGGGTTATCTGTTCCGAGGAAAAACTGAACACGGGGAGCTACCCGTTCCTCGTATTCAGAGCATTCCACAGCGGATCGGGATTCTGGTGCCTTGCTGATCTCCTTGCAGATCCGCAGAGATTTATAGACAGAATTTTCACACAGATTGATTTCGGTTTCGGACGGGATCTTAAAAATGTATTTCAGGGGAATCTCCATTCTCTGGCTGATATCGAAACACCTGAATCAGCAGTAAGAAAAGCGGAGCAAACCGGTGGAATAATCTGGACCCGCACAGGTGAAGAGGCGTTCAAGCCGCTCAGATCTGCAGGGGTTAATCCTCAGTATTTTCAGGCCGCAGCAGTTATGCAGTCATTTATTGAGGATTTATCAGGCGGCAGAAGCTTTCAGGGCCTTTCTGAATATTACGGTGAGAGCGGTGCCGCAATTAATGCAAAGCAGAAGCAGGGATATATGATTGTGAATCTCTTTCTTGATAACCTCAGAATCTGGCGTACGGAACTGGGCAGGAGGCTGCTTGAATACATAAGTGTTTACGAGGAAAGGGAAAGAATTCTTCCGGTATTCGGAAAAGATCGGATAGGAGAAATCATGTCAGATAGTAAATTATCACCCTTTTTATCAGTGGCAGGCTGCGGGAGAGGCTACCTTGATACAGGAAAGATGTCTGAAGAAATGAAGAACTATCTTGACGGAAGAGATTTTGAACTTGTGATAAACACGGTTCCGCCCGAAGATGAAAGAAATGCCATGAATATGCAGACACTGAGTGAAATAAACAGGATATATCCCGGCTATATAAGACCGGAGATTTTTGTGGCTGCATCGGGACTCGACGAAGGGATAAAAAGCAGAATACTCGGCGAAAACTGAATCCTGAACATTACAGATGCGCATCCGGTACGGTGTTTAAATAATAATAACCAAATAGAATTATTTTTCAATTTGGTTTGTTATTTAAATAGTAAAAAAACGGTTATAAGGATTTAAATTTTTTGTTATAAGTAATAATATTAAACCCGGTGTACAAATAAAATTGTCAAATAATTATATAATAATAAAAGACAGCAGGTAATGAAGATAACATCATATATATTTTTGGCATTGTTAATTTTCAGTGCAACATTATATTCGCAAAGTGCAATAATTAAAGGGAAAGTTTACGATGAGGATAACAACCAGCCGCTGAATGCCGCCTCGGTAACACTTCACTCCCAGACAGACTCAAGTATGGTTACAGGTGCCGCTTCAGATGCAAAAGGCAATTTTATAATGAATAACATCAGGAAGGGAAACTATTACCTTCGTGTAAGCTACATCGGATATCAGACGGTTACGATTCCTTCGGTTATTATTGATAAACCCGGTGAAAAGGATTTGGGTGTAATAAAAATTTCCGGTAAGGCGGTTAACCTGGGGGATGTTCTTGTGACCGGAGAGAAACAGCAGTTCGAATACAATTTTGATAAAAAAGTAATAAATGTTGATAAAGACCTTACCTCTGTGGGAGGTACTGTACTTGATATTCTTAAAAACACCCCCTCCATTCAGGTGGATCAGGATAATAACGTTACTCTGAGGGGAAAAAGCAATATCAAGATTCTCATTGACGGTAAACCGCGTCCTTTTACCGATGCGGGTACACTCCTTGAAATGATTCCTGCCAGTCAGATCGAAAAAATCGAAATAATAACGAATCCCTCGGCGAGGTATGACGCTGAAGGTGATACGGGTATCATCAATATTATAACAAAAAAAGAAGAGAAAAGCGGATTTAACACAATTGTGTCCCTTAATGCCGGCACAGGCGATAAGTATGGTGGTTCGCTAAATATGAATTATAATGTTGGTAAGCTGAATCTTTATTCTTCATACAATGTCCGCTCAGACAGAAGAACCATGAACATGAATCAGTACCGTGAGACATATTTTACCGATACAACTTCATTTCTTGACCAGAGGATGAACAGAGGCATAGCAATGAAAGTGCACTCTGTCAGCCTTGGAATGGATTACAGTCTCAGTTCAACTGATAAATTTAATTTCTCGGGTGATTACAGGTATCACGACAGGGAAATGGGTGGTTTACTGAATTCCTCACAATACACATTGTTTAATAATCTGCCATCGTACTATAATAAAATAAATGATGCGGCTAATGACTATGGCTATGAATTAAGAGCAGGATACATTAAGGAGTTCAGAGGTAAGGATCACGAACTTCTTGTTGATGCATATTACGGATATGATACAGATGAAGATATAAATAATACTTTTGTGCAATATTACGATCTTCAGAACAATCCTCTGAATCCCATTCTCTGGGAAACCGAGACGGGTGAAAAGAATCACAGCGGTACTCTTCAGATTGATTATATAAACAGCATTACAGGCGGACCAAAGATAGAGGGCGGCTATAAACTTGAATTCAGAAATAATGACGACAGATACAGCTATTTTAATTATCTCAATCCATTATCAGGAAGAATAGAGGATCCGTCAAAAGCCAATAATTTCATTTATGAGAGGATGGTGCACAGTCTTTATGCGCTCTATTCAGATTCACTCGGGGCTCTCAGGTACCAGCTCGGGTTCCGTGTTGAAAACACTTTCCTTTCGGGAGATCAGCAGAACATTAATAAAAAATTCGAGAGAAATTTCACAGATTATTTCCCCACTCTCAATCTGAATTATATGTTCAATGACTCAAGAGGGGTTTATTTCAATTACTCAAGACGAATTAACAGACCCGGGGGCAGACAATTAAATCCTTTTGTTGTAGTAGTTGATTCCACAATAATCAGATATGGTAATCCTGAGCTCAATCCTGAATACGCAGATGCCTATGAACTTGGTTTCGATAATTTCTTCGATTTCGGTGATGTCTCGATAGCCGGGTTTTACAGAAAGAGCACTGACCAGATTCAGATGTACAGAATTCTGAATCCCGCAGGAGTATTCGAAAATACGTTTCTTAATTTTGCGGTCGGTGAAAACTACGGTCTTGAGTTTCTTTACAACCTGAATTTTGTGAGGTGGCTGAGAATCAACGGTGATGTTTCCTATTTCAAGACAACTGTTGAAGGCAACGCCGGACTTACAAAAATCTCAAATTACAATTACTCGTGGGCTGGCAGGATTAATTCAAGCATCATCCTCCCGGAAAGTTTCTTTATTCAGCTTATGGCGGTTTACAGGGGACCTTCCGCAACCCCGCAGGGTACAAGATTTGAGATGTACTGGCTTGATCTCGCATTCAGGAAAGATTTCTTTAACGGTAAACTGTCATTGAATCTGAGATTTGCAGATTTGTTTGACACCATGAAATTCAGGTCCGATTCAAGAGAAGCCACATTTTTCTCCACCAACGAGTTCATAAGAGAGAGCCAAGTCATTACTTTTGGTATCACTTGGAGACTTGATTCAACACAGAAACAACCTGATAAAAAGCGCCCCGCAAATGAAAACGGCGGCGGTGATGATATGATGTTTTAAGCAAGGTATGGGGTATAGGATTTAGGGTATGGGATTTTGGGTTTAGACCGGCAGTCGTTTCGGCAGCATAAACGGGATAGAACGCAGATATACTCGAATATTTGATTGATTGTTTTGCCGCACCCACTGCTGAAACGCTTTCCGGCAGTGCAAAGGTCAGGGTCTTTAAAGAACGCGTGCCTGTGACCTTTCAGGTTTTATTAGTTCGGAGGCAGATTATTTTTAATGATTTGAGCCTTAAGTACTGAACCTGAAAGGTCTTATGTTGAAAACCAATGTCTGAACCGTGATTTTCATGATTGATATCATTCTGATGATGGAGCCCGGTTTTTTATAACGGGGCGTCGGTCAGTCCACTTATAATTTTGCCCCCGTAACAAAGCCACCATCTCAAACCGATATCTTATTGCCTATCAACAATTTGCCATTTACTTGTACGACTCACTCCGGAGTCGTTTTCTCCATTATGGTGTATCTTCCGGTATTGTATGACTCCTGCCGGAGTTACTCCTAACATTTTATCTTTGTGGCCGGATATTGTAAAAGTAATACGGTTCCCGGAGGGACTATACCTTACTATCAGAAATATAACCAAAAACAGAGCCAACCCCGGATGGAGTCACACAATCAAAGCCCCGCATTCAAACTAATATGCCTGCGGAGATCTTGCCTGATCATATATCTTCCTTAACTCAAAAACCGCAATACCATAAGCGACTGCTACATTGAGCGATTGCTTTATTCCATACTGGGGGATTTCAATCGAAAAATCACACTGATCAAGAATTTCCTGCGAAACTCCCGTAATTTCATTCCCTATTATAAGGCATAACGGGAAGTTTTCATTTTTTACATCATAATATGAGAAACTGCTGTCCGTAAGCTCAAGGGCAGCAATTTTTACTCCCTCCGCTTTTAGTCTGCTTATCACCTCCAATGGATCTTTAACATATTCCCATTCAACTGATTCTGTGGCTCCGAGCGCAGTTTTGAGTATTTCTTTCTTCGGGGGAGCAGGTGTGAATCCGCACAAATACAATTTCTTTATCATTGCACCATCAGAGGTTCTGAAAATTGAGCCGACGTTATAGGTGCTTCGTATAGAATTACAGATTATGTAAACGGGCATTTTATCTACTTCGTGAAGTGATTCTGTCTTTGCCCTGTTCTGCGATATTTCGTCATGTGTTAGTTTTCGGTTCACGTTTTGACTTCGTTGTTTGTTGTTCGGTATAAGTTCTTTGTTCTTAGTTCTTGGTTCCTTGTACCTCGTTGCAGGCAGTTTGTTAATGTGATATGCTGCATTTTTCTGCCATAACGAATTTCGGCAGTGTGTAGAAAGTGCATTCATCCGTTTGTGTAGAATGCTGTCAGATGTCTTTTGTTTACAGCATGAATTAACCGATATCCTGATGCCCGGGAGGCGTTATTGTTTTTCTGCTCACTTCGTTGCGGCGAATCACTGCTTTTCTCTTGCAGCATAAATGAACCGGCCTCCCAAAACAGGAGGTGTACCGGGCCGCTTTTTTCTTGCAGCATGAATGAACCGGCTTCCCAAAACAGGAGGTGTAC
>CAYPMQ010000062.1:0-13514 GCA_964411625.1 uncultured Ignavibacteriaceae bacterium | reverse complement strand
TCTTTATTTTTTTCACAAACCATGTCAAGATGCGCCTGCAGAATAGTAACTTTTTTATTCTCGTAACCCGATGAGGCCGGAATCTTAATCACTATGTTACCCGCAGCGTCCCGTTTGAGATCCAGATTATTTTTTGCTGCAAAATCCAACACATAGGCAACAACTTTTTCTTCTTTCTTAGATGGCCTGGGATGACTTGATATCTCTTCAAAAATAGTCCATAATTTTTCCGGTTGTAAACCGGCTAATTTACCCGACATTATAACCTCGATAACTCTATTAAATTATTCTTACTCTTTACCGGTGGTTATAGTCACCGGCCAATAAAATTAAACAATTCCCCTGAGATTCATATCCTAAATATATAAATTTAATGGCTTATATCTCCTCATAAAAAACTGCACAACAAAATAAATACAGCTGCGCGAAATCAGACATATTTCAGACCGGAAGTCATTATCCGTTATATGCAGGTCAGAATCTAATAACTTCCACCCTTCGGAAATTTTTACATTGATGCAATCAGAACATTATCGAAAAGTGATTCACTGTATTATGCACTTTCCGTTTCTCTGAATCGTACAAGTTCATTCTGATAGAGCATTGAAATGAATTTAACCAGTCTCTGCTCAACGGGATGTGCCTTTTCTCCGAACTTATCCTCGAGAATATCGCAAAGCTCACGGATTTTTTTCTCAGAATCGATATTCAGCCAGACGGCTGAACCCAGCTCATCAAGGTCAAGTCTGAAGTTTTTATCTCTTCCCTGTTTTTCAAGCATCCGGTTCATAAACCCCGATTTATAACGCGGGATCAGTATTGTTACCAATCCCGCGTCCGTTAAAACATGTTCGTTTATTCTTACAGGAGTAAGATCAAGCACATTGTAATTCTTCAGAACCTTTTTTTCTTTAATTACTCTGAAAAACATTAATCAATTTTTTTTGTTGCGAATCTGTATAATATCACCGCCATAAGGAAGAAGAAACCCAGTGAAACAAGATCCCCGATTGCGCCGAGTTTTTCTGCAAATCCGACATGCAGATACTGAATAACATTCATATCCTTGCCATCGGGACCCGTACCGATACTCGTTGCAACAAGTATTGCGATCAGAATTCCTGTCAGCGAACCTCCTGCAATCAGACCGGACGAGAAGAGAGCACCGGGACCGGTTTCTGATTCATCGGCTGATGCTTTTTTCTTTCTGTCAATAAACCACTTTACAAGACCCCCGGCAAATATCGGGGCTGTGGTTGAAAGCGGCAGGTATGCGCCAACTGCAAACGGAAGCGATCTGACTCCCGCGAGTTCCATTACAGCCGCAATAGCCATTCCGATTATAACAAGACCCCAGGGCAGATCCTGGCTCAATAATCCTTTAATCACCGTTGCCATCAGGGTAGCCTGCGGTGCCGGAAGCGGATTTGGTTTATCGTCAGTGGGGATACCTATACCGAGAGCGTTGTTTAATAAAAGAAGCGTTGCACCAATTACTACGGCAGATGCTACAACGCCGATTATAAGACCGTACTGCTGTTTTACAGGTGTGGCTCCCACGATGTATCCTGTTTTAAGATCCTGTGAAGTGGCACCTGCGTTTGCAGCAGCAATACATACGATTGAACCTACAACCAATGCTATAGGCTGATAATAATCACCTGTCCAACCGAGTCCTACGAAAATAAGTGATGTAGCCATAAGAGTTGCTATTGTCATACCTGAAATCGGGTTTGACGATGAACCGATTATACCAACAATTCTTGAAGATACAGTCACAAAGAAGAATCCGAATACAACGATCATAACCGCAGAAAGAAGATTTGTGGGTATGTTCGGGATAACCGCCATGAAAGCAACAAGAATCACACTTCCGATCAGAACAAATACCAGCGGAAGGTCTTTTTCGGTTCTGAGTGTTGTTTTTGATGCAGTTGCCGAGCCGCCCTTAAGATCGCCCAGTGAGTCCTTGAATGCACTTACTATAGTAGGTATTGTCTTAATTAATGTCACAATACCTCCGAACGTAACTGCACCGGCTCCTATATATCTGATATAATTACCCCAGATTTCTCTCGGGCTCATTTCGCTTATCATTTTTTTTGCAGGCGGGAACACAGTTGTTAACTGATCACCCAGGAGCGTTATCAGCGGAATAAGTACCAGCCATGAAAGGACACCTCCGGCAACCATTACGCCTGCAATTTTAGGGCCGATTATATAGCCTACACCGAGAAGTTCAGGGGTTATTTCACCCATTACAGTTCCGTTGGGCAGTGATGATTTTCTGTCAAATGTATATGAAGGAACTTCTTTCCAGAACCCGAATACCGACATGAGGACTTTATAGAGGAATGAAACTCCGAGACCGTAATAAACCAGCTTTGCGAGGTTTCCTCCTTTTTCCCCGGCCACAAGCACGTCAGCGCATGCGGTTCCCTCGGGATAAGGAAGAACTCCATGCTCTTTTACTATAAGTGACCTCCTGAGAGGAACCATAAAAAGTACACCAAGGATTCCACCGGCCAGCGCCAGAACAAATATCTGGAAATACTCAAAGTAATTCTGACCGCCCGGCAGGAAGAGCAATGCCGGAATAGTGAACACAACACCGGCTGCCACAGATTCACCCGCAGATCCGATGGTCTGTACAATGTTGTTTTCAAGAATCGTTGACTTGCCGATTTTCTTAAATACGGCGATCGATAAAACGGCAATCGGAATGGATGCACTTACCGTAAGACCGACTTTTAACCCCAGAAATACCGTTGCTGCTCCAAATATTATACCGAAGATAGCACCCAGTATTATTGCTTTAGGCGTGAACTCAGGAATAAAATCAGCCGGAGATATATACGGCTTGAAATTAGCATTGTTGTTTTCACTGTTTGACATTACTTCGTCCGTTATTAGTGTACAAAATTACCGACCTTTAAAATTTGAAATTAATCACATATATGCAAACACTTTTTCGGTTCGGGATTGAATTGTAAGCATATTTTAAGCTCGGTAACTTTCCCTTGGCAGTCTGATAATCTTCAAAGGTTTTTATATGAATTACAAAATGCTGAAATTCGGAAATATTTTTTATAATCATTGTCAATTTTGATTTAATTCTTAATTTTTCAACTGAATTTTTTCCTGCCTTTAATTTTTAAAGTTTTGTGAGCGGGAACTTAATTCCTTTTTTCAAAATTAGTGTTAAATGAGTAAATCAAAAAATGATTTGATCTGCGCTGAAAACACTGACCTTAAATCAAGGCTCGAGTATCACTATAAAGCATTTGATAAAAACTCCATTTCACCCGATCCTGTTGAATTTCCTCACCGCTTCGGGGATGAAAAGGATATTGAGATTGCGGCATTTCTATCGTCTGTTTTTGCTTACGGCGGAATAACTCAGATTCTTAAAACTCTTGACTCACTTTTTTCCATGATGAGGGGTTCTCCGTTTGATTATCTCTCACAAAAAAGCAAAAATGGTTTTAACCGCTGCAATCTTTATCACCGCTTCTATACCCGTGAGGATGTTGAATCATTACTTGGAGCATTGTCCCGGATTATCAGAAACCACGGCAGTTTAAAAAATTTATATCTGAATGGTTATTCTCAAAATGACCCGGACGTTCAGCTGAGTCTGGAAAATTTTTCTGCAGAATTTATATCCATACTTTCTCCCGTAAAAGGCGGCTTAACTCACGGTAAGAAACACATTGTTCCTGCGCCCTCATCCGGCAGCGCCTGCAAACGTATGAATCTCTTTATGAGATGGATGGTAAGGAAAGATGAAATTGATTTTGGTTTATGGAATGAAATTCCACCTTCGAAACTTATAATTCCGGTTGACGTTCACATTGCGCGTATAGCTCAAAGCCTTAACCTCACCGGAAGAAAGAATGTTAACTGGAAAATGGCAGAAGAAATCACATCAAATCTCCGCAGATACGACCCTGAAGATCCCGTAAAATATGATTTTGCCCTGTGCCACATCGGAATGAGGAAGCTGGAGTTCTGAGAATGAATGGATTGAAATTTCATTTTCTTCAGAACTCCTGCTCCTGCTGAACTATTTCAGCATATTATACTCTACTCTGTTTTTTCATCTATTTGAGTAAGACCATCTTTTTGGATTCGGTGAAATCGCCATTGGTAAGCGTATAGTAATAAACTCCCGAGCTCAGATTCATTTTTCTTGTGTCAAATGTGAATTCATGAAGTCCTGCAGGGTAGCTTTCTTTTAACAGAGTACCGGCAAGCCGGCCGTATGAATCATATAACCTGAGAACCACATCAGACTGTGCCGGCAGTTCAAAAGAAATAGTGGTCGAAGGATTAAAGGGGTTCGGATAATTCTGATTCAGCACAAAAGTTCTTGGTTTTATAACGTTGAGCTTAAGCGTGCCGGAGTACTGAAATTTTCCGTCAAGATCAATCTGTTTCAGCCTGTAAGTGTAAAATCCGGGATTCAGATTACGGTCGATGAAATGATATTCACTTCCCGCAGATGTAGTACCTTTCCCTTCTGTAAAGCCTATGGATTTCCAGTTGCCGGGATTACTTTCAGTCGACCTTTGAATTTCAAAACCGTGGTTATTTAATTCAGAAGCGGTCTTCCAGGAAAGATGTATATCAGAATTGTCTGCGTATCCGTTAAATGAAGTGAGCTCAACCGGCACAATTCCGGTTGAGTCATAGATTGCTGCAGTCCAGATACTTCTTGCGTTATTGTCAAGTCTGGTCCAGATTGGATGAATCCAGCCTGCATAGGCAGCAATATTTGTGTAATCACCAAAAAACACACCTGCATTGGGGTTAAATGATGACTGGCTGATTTTCACATTATGCCAGGTGTTTCCTCCGTCATATGATTTTCCAAGATACACATCGGTAAGCGAATTTGATGTGCTTCTTCTGTCGTAAAACACCATGTAGAGATTACCGGTTGTCTGGTCAATCGTCATCCAGTTAAAGAACTGATGCCTGTCGGTGTTGTCATCATTAACTCTTATTGCCGGCTGCCATGAATTACCTTTATCATCAGAATAAGTCACGTAAACATCAGTGTTTCCGGTGCCGTTTCTCTGATCGCTCCAAGTAACATAAATTCTGCCTCTGTGCAGTCCGCGGCTTGTGTCGCAAAGTGTGATGGGCAGACCGTTTGCACGGTATATCCCGGGAATTGAGTAATCCCATCCGCCCGGCTGGGAGGAAACGAACTTATCAGTTCCGAAAGTCACTCCGCCATCTGTTGACTTATCAAACATTATGCCCAGAGGTCCTGACCAGGCAATGTAGATTTCACCCTCGGGACCGATTGCCGGAACTGCTCCTTCAACCGTGTTATCCTCATCAAGGCAGTCGCCTGAGCGGTCGCTTATAGTAACAGCCGGCATCCAGGTCAATCCCCTGTCAGTTGATTTTGAAAATTTTATCCTTGAACTGTCTGAAGAAGAAGAGGAACCGTATGAATCAAATTCAGTCCATGACATATAGACTGTATTTTTGTGTGGCCCGTCTGTCAGGTTAACTGCGAGCCATTCCTTATCCTGCTCTTTCGGAGGTGTGAGACCTATACCGGCACCGTCATTCCAGTTCACACCATTATTTGTTGATCTCTGTACCACAATCCTATCGATCCAATAACCGGTAGTGGGATTGGAAAGATGCCCGTAATAAAGATACCCCTCACCGTCGTAAATCAGGCAGGGATCACCCCAGACTCCAAGACTTGAGTTCATATTTTTTTGAGACCAGTTCTGGCCGCGGTCGGTCGAGCTGAAGAAATAGCTGATGTTTGCACCCGCAGCAAGCTGCATCGGATTTGCGGGATTTACAGCAATGGATGGTTCATTTGCGTTGTTAGTAGTGGGAAGATCCACTCTGACATTCTGATACTGGGCTTTAATCTGCCCGCTGAGAATGATTAAAAAAAGAAATATTAACACTTTCATTGTCTTCCTCACGAAAATAAAATTCTCCCCCGGCTCTCCCGCAATCTTTTTAATAATGATAACAGGAAAATGATTTATACGGGATCCCCTGCAGAAAAATAAGTAAGGCAGACAGACCCGGAGCCCGGCTGCCTCAAAAATCATCCTTTAATAAGCGAAATCATTTCTCTTACTGCCTGATCAACCCCTGTATAAACCGCTCTTGCTATTACCGCATGACCGATACTCAGTTCGTCAATATCAGGAAGCTCCCTGAATATTTTGATATTCTGATAATTCAGACCGTGTCCGGCATTAACTCCGAGACCCAGTTTTTTAGCGTGTTTTGCAGCAAATCTGATTTTCTCCAGTTCATCAAACTGCTCTTCTTCAGTATCCGCCTCGGCAAAAACTCCGGTATGTATTTCAATAAGATCTGCTCCGATTTCGGCTGCGGCATTTATCTGTTCTTCTTTCGGTTCAATAAACAGCGAAACCAATATGTCATATTGTTGAAGCTCCCTGATTGTTTCCCTAAGTTGATCTACATTATCAATGACATTCAATCCACCCTCAGTTGTCAGTTCAAGACGTTTTTCAGGCACGAGCGTTGCCAGTTCAGGTTTAATATCGCAGGCAATTTTAATAATATCTTCAACAGCAGCCATCTCCAGGTCAAGCTTGGTTTTTATAACCTCCCTGAGCAGATACAGATCTCTTTCTTTAATATGTCTTCTGTCTTCTCTGAGATGCACTACAATGCCGTCTGCTCCTGCAAGCTCGGCCTGCAGTGCTACAGTAATGGGGTCAGGTTCATTTCCGCCCCTGGCATTTCTTAATGTAGCCACATGATCAATATTAAGACAAAATCTCATTACATAATTCCTTTTTATTTGAATATAATGTTAAACAATGCATCAAAACCCGTTCCGGATATCCCTTTTGTATATCTCAGAGCCGAGAATAAATCAATAAAAAAAATAACCCCGAAATGTATAATAACTGCATAAATAAAAGAACCCAGTTTTAATGACATATAACCCAGAATAATACCTCCTAGAATTGAACTGAAGGTCTCAAGTGCAGGCTTTCCGTTATGCAGAATCACAAAAGGGATCATTTGCATAAAAATGGCATACATCCCGAATTTAGGATACAATCCGAAAAGGGTAAATCCACGCCACATAAACTCCCATGAAAACATATAAAGGAGAATTCCCAGTTCATAAAGTATGAAGATCAGAGCTGAATCCCTCGCATATTCCAGGTGAGGATAAACCTTCATAAACTGCGCATTTGCAGAAACAAACCATAAAATGGCTGCCATCACCAGAACCGAAATCCCTGTTAATTTAAGACCTGTTCTGTAATCACCGGCACTTAAGCCAAAGTCACTAAGTTGTCCCTTAAGAATAAACTTGATTATGAGTACAGGCAGAACAAACAGTGAAATAAAATCACCACCAAACCAGTATATAAACTGTACGTATCTGGCTGGTTCATATTCAGTAAAATATCCCGCAAAGTTTTGAGCAAAAAAACCTTTCGAAGTATAGTACCAGGAGATGGTCTGCAGTATTGCCACCGATAGAAAAATCACTACAACCTGATTATCGAGCTTCCTGAATTCCTCAGCACCTTCTTTGACAAAACTCTTTAATGTCACTTACTTCCGGGCATTATTTGAAACTAATTTATACTTACTCTCAAATATAACATTTATTAATTTCAGTTGAAGATTCATAAACTCCTTAACACTGAACTTTCATATATTTCATTCATCCTGAAATTCTTCTGACTGTTGTAGAAATTTTGCATATACAGCATCGAAGCGTTCAAAAACATTTTTTTCAGCCGGGCAATAATAATATTTCAGATTAACATATTATTTAGTATTTTGAACAACTATTTAATAGCAATCAAAAGTAATGCAGAAACCGGTTTTAAGTAACAAGTTGTTTGAAGATATAAGAACTCTCATTCTTGTCAGGACCGGATTAGTTGAAGTTCTGAAGAACAGCCAGAAGCTTATAGATATTATCGTCTCCTGCTTCAGCCAGTCAGGTATCAGGGATATTAATGATTTCTACTGGGAGCTTGAACAGGACGAGAATCTTACAGGCCCTTGCTGGGCATATATCCTGAACCAGGTTACCGTTCCCGAAAGCTTTTTTTTCAGGGATGAAGGTCAGCTCAATCTGCTCAAATCCATCATCATCCCCAAGATACTTGAAAATGTTAAAATTTCCGGCAAAATAAGGATATGGAGCGCAGGCTGCTCCAGGGGTGAAGAGGTTTATACACTTGCAATTATTCTCAAAGACCTGATCCCGGATAACGGCAAATGGGATATAAAAATTATCGGAACAGATCTGAACTCGGCAAGTATTGAAAAAGCTAAAGCAGGCATCTACTCACAGTGGTCACTCAGGACTCTCGGGAATACTAAAACCGATCTTTGGTTCACGAAGGTTAAAAACGGTTTCAGAGTGAGGGACGAGTACAGGAGAATTGTTGATTTCCTGACCTTTAATCTTGTACAGAGGGGATCAAAATACCCGGAACCCATTAGCGGTTTCGATCTGATTATCTGCAGAAATGTTTTTATCTATTTCAACCAGAATATTGTACAGGAAATCGTTGCAAAAATGAGTCAAGCACTGAATCCAAAAGGGTATGCCATATTCGGGCACGCAGAATATGTGCATGAAAACAACAAATATTTTACACCGCATTATTTCCCCCAGTCCGTTGTTTATCAGAAAACAGATCCTCCTCAGAGTAAACCTGCTTTGCCAAAAACAATTCACCGTCATGAACATCTTAAACCGGTAGCAGCGGATCTTTCTGAACGGATTTCATTGCTGCGCACAAATCTGCATTCCGCCGGAACTCTCAGAACCAATGATGAATAATCCCTTCTTAAAATATCCGTTGATCCGCCGGCAAAATCAGGTACTTTAAAAACACCTGATCATAGACGCTCTGAAAATTCAGACCTGGCGAGAAAATTTGCCAATATGGGTAATTATTCTGAAGCCGAGAAAATTTGTACAAATATGATAGCAGGAAATATTTTTGAACCCTATCCTTATTTTCTGCTTGGTCAGATAGCTCATGAGAAAAACGAAATTGATAAGGCACAGGGTTATCTGAAAAAGGTGCTTTACCTTAAACCTGACCATATAGGCGCAATGATTGAACTTGCTTCTATACATCAGGCACTCAAAGAAGATGAGAAAGCTCTTAAACTGAGAAAACAGGTTTCCGAAATCCTTGAGAAAATGCACCCCGATGAAATAATCCCGGATTATGATAATATTTCCGTGAAGGAGTTGATAACATTAATAAAGAATTATATTTGAGTTACTTAAACTTTTAAAATCTTTATGTTTTATGGTAGAAAATTCACTTTGCCTGCTTTTCGAAATCAATAATGCCGGATATGCCGTTGAAGCCGGTGCTGTAAGAGAGATTATTTTACTCCCAAGGCTCTCATTTGTGGAAGAACTCCCCGATTATGTGACCGGTGCATTCAATTACAGAGGAGTTAATATCCCTGTAATTGATATTAACCTCAAGATGAGGAGATCACCAACCCCTGCCGATATCAACACAAAAGTTCTTGTACTTTCAAACGATAAAAGCCTGTTCGGTGTAATCATCCATGAGTCTCTTGAGGTTGTGAATATTGAGAGTACAATTATACAGTCAGTTGCGGGACAAATTCTCAGCCATGAAAATATCCTCATGAAGGGCGCGGCTTATATAGGCAACCGTCTGATAAATATACTTGATCTGGAAAAGATTATAAGCGAGAACTACACTTCTTCAATTGAATCAGATGCCAAAGCAAACGCAATCATACCCGATCTTTACCGCGGTCTTTTTTCAAATCCCGCATATTCTGCCATCTTTTCTGAAAGAGCTGAAAGCATATCTCACAGGAAAATTGATGACTCAGATGCGGGTCAAAGCAATAAGTATGTACTTTTTGAACTAAACAATGAACTCCTTGCTCTCCCCATCACAAAGGTGAAAGGTTTTGCCACAATTAAAACTATAACTGAAGTGCCCTGCTGCCCGGAGCATATTTCAGGGCAAATAAACTACCGCGGTTCCTCGCTTACAGTAATTGATCTGAGAATCTTTCTTAAAATGAAGAAAGGCGGTGGAAAAAATGATAAAGTAATTATAGTGGATTATGACGGCGATGAAATAGGAATTATTGCTGAAGATATTTCAGATATCCGTACAGTAAATGTTTCTGAAGCCGGAGAAGTTCCGGTGGTTGTAAAGAATATTGCCAGAGAATTTATATCAGGCACATTCCCTTATGAAGGTCGTCTTGTAGGTATTATAAATATTGACAGGATACTTTCTGACGAAAATCTAATTGTTAATGAATCAGTATAAAAAAAATCCGGTGAGTTATGATAAAGTCTTTTAATAATCTGAAAATCGGCCAGAAAATTCTCGGAGGTTACCTCCTTATTTTTGTCATAGTGATAATCTATACAGCCTATCTCTATTTTGGTGTTCAGTCAACTATTAAAACCACAAACTCGGTTGAATTTACCTATAAAGTAAATGATGCTCTTCATAATGTTGAAAATGCGATTCTGGATTCGCAGAATGAGCTGGTTTCATTTATTTCAACGGGAGAAAGATCTTTGATTCAGGACTACTCAATAAATAAAGAGCTGTGTGCCAGGGTTATTGATACTCTTTTTCTCACACTCAGTCATAATCAGGTTCAGATGGAAAGATTAAAAAAACTGAGTGAACTCAACACGAAAATCTGGGACGTTTTTGAAAAGAAAATAAATCAGGGTAGCCGTCTCACAGATCAGGAACTGCGGGTTCTTGAACTCGAAACCGGCGGTCTTATTGTTGAGTCCAAAAACGTTATCAATAGTATGATAGATCTTGAACTTGAGCTTCTCGTAGAAAGAACCAGGGCGATGAAATCCGCCCAGTCGGATATGCTGATGAGCAATATCATCGGTCCTGCTCTGGTTATCATACTTGGCCTCATTATAGCCACAGGCATTAAAAGATCAACCGTTTCCACAATCAGGGAGGCGATCAATTCAATAGCCTCAACCGCCAATGAAATGGGCGCTACTATTACAGAGCATGACAGAATCGCTTCACAGCAGGCTGCCTCAGTAAATGAGACCACCTCAACAATGAATGAATTTGAAGTCTCTTTTTCTCAGTCTGTTGATAAAATAGGCTCATCGGCAGCAGCGGCGAGCAAGGCATCCGAAGTCGCTGAAAATGGTCTGACAATCATTAAAAACACAATGGACGTAATGTTTGAACTCAAACAAAAGGTCAGTTCAATCGCCGAACAGATTCTTAAACTGAGTGAACAGACCAGCCAGATAAGCACGGTTATCGTTCTTGTGAAAGATCTCGCGGATCAGACAAACCTACTGGCACTGAATGCCGCTGTTGAAGCAGCCAGAGCGGGTGAACACGGAAAAGGCTTTGCCGTCGTGGCAACAGAAATCAGGAAACTTGCAGATCAGAGTAAAAAATCGGCAGAAAAAATAAATGCGATCGTGAATGATATTCAGAAGGCTACCAATTCAACTGTCATGGTTACAGAAGAAGGAACCAAAAATGTTGACCGCCTTTTTGTTGCTGCCGAAAGAACCGAAAGTATCTTTATCGAAATTTCCGATTTCACCCGTGATACTTACGAAACCTCACAACAGACTGTTCTTACCGTTAAACAGCAGTCGGCAGCAGTTAAGCAGGTTGTTGATGCAATGAACATAATCAATAACGGCGTCAGAGAAATTGCCGCAGGGCTCTCACAGACCACAGTAGGAGTTCAGCGTCTTTCCGAGACTGCCGGTAATCTTGAAAAACTGATCTGACAGCACATATAAGCCGAGGCGGACGTGATTGAGGATAAAGAACTTAAGATTCTTTTCAAGACTGAATTTGACGAATACCTTCAGCAGCTTGATGAAGGACTGCTTACACTGGAGAGAAACCCCGATGATGCGGCGGTCGTAAGCATAGTAAGACGTGCTGCCCACAGCATGAAAGGCAGCGCCAAAATGCTCGGCCTGGCTGATGTTGCAAAAGTATCACACTACTTTGAGGATGTTTTTTCTCTTGCTAAAAATGGTGAGCTCAAACTCCGGCGAGATCTTGTCGGCAAACTTTACAAAACACTGGATGTAATCAGGCTTTTGGTTGATGAGGCCCTGACAGGAAAAAGTCATGGAATAAATACCGATGAGGTACTGGCGGCTCTCAAATCGGATGAAAGTGCCGGAGCAGATACACATCCGGCTGAATCTTCCGCTGATGATAAAGCTCAGTTCCGTTCCATTTCCACCGCTCAGAATTATGCTTATTCTGGAGTAAAGACCGTAGAATCAGAAGCGGAATCTGCTCCCGATGTACCTGCTCCAAAAAAGAAGGTATCTGTTTCAGCACACGTTAAAGGGGTATCAGAGACCGAAAGAGGCGATGGAGCCCCGGAAACCGGAACACCCCGATCAGAGGAAAAAGTGCAACCCACTGATAAACCCGCAGTTCCCGTCTTTCAGATACCGGGTACTGAAAAAACATCTGCAAAAAAAAATAGTTTTTCGATTGATACAATTAAGATTTCCTCAGGTAAACTTGATGAACTGATCAATCTGACCGGTGAACTTAAGGTAACAAAACTACAGTATTCACAGCATTACAGCTACCTCGAAGAGATTATTACCGGGGTTGAAGAACACTTCCGCACCGTTGGAAAACTTAACGGCACTCTCAGCAGTTTTCTTGCCGCCAATAAGATCAGAAACGACGATCTGACATCCCTTGCAAAACAGATCACTGAAAAGATAGAAAATATCACCGCCCAGCTTGATAATCTGAAAGCGGATATTTATGAGGATAATTCCAGGCTTGAGTTCTGCGGTTCCGGCATTGAAGGTCTTGCAAGGGATATGAGGCTTCTTCCCTTCTCTACTATTTTTAACCTTTATCCCCGGATGGTAAGAGACCTTGCTGACCAGCTCGGCAAAGAAGTGGAACTTATCATTGAAGGCGCAGGCGTAACGGCAGATAAAAGGATCATAGAGGAGATCAAGGACCCTCTTACCCACATGTTACGTAATGCCTTGGATCATGGTATTGAAACTCCTGATATCAGAACCGCTGCCGCTAAAAAACCCGCCGGCAAAGTGATATTATCGGTCCATCAGGAAGCCGCAAGAGTTGTCATACGGGTCAGCGATGACGGCCGTGGTCTTGATCCTGACCTGATTAAAAAAGCTGCCCTTAAAAGAGGCCTGTTCACCGAAGAAGAACTTTCAAGAATGCTGCCTCACCAGATTTATGAAATAATTTTCCGCCCGGGGTTTTCAACAGCCCCCATGATAACAGATGTTTCAGGCCGCGGAATAGGAATAGATGTTGTTCAGCATAACATCACAGGCCTGAAAGGCAGGATAACTGTGGATTCAGTCAGGGGGCAGGGCACAACTTTCACAATATCCCTTCCTGTAACTCTTGCCACTCTGAATGTTATGATTCTCGAGATAGGTGATTCTAGCTTTGCTATTC
>CAYPMQ010000061.1:0-13522 GCA_964411625.1 uncultured Ignavibacteriaceae bacterium | reverse complement strand
GGCTTAACGAGTTTCACCATTTCAACCTTGTTAAACTGATGCACTCTCAGAAAACCTTTTGAGTCTCTTCCGTAAGAACCCGCTTCACGTCTGAAACAGGGTGAATAACCGACCATTTTAATTGGCAGATCTCTTTCATCAATTGTTTCACCGCGGTATATGTTTGTTATCGGGACCTCTGCTGTAGGGATCAGATAGAGACCATCCCTTTCAGCCAGATACATATCATCAGCCATTTTGGGGAGCTGCCCTGTTCCGAACATAGATTCTTTGTTCACAACAAACGGGGTCATGACTTCCTGATAACCGTGGTTATTTATATGATAATCAAGCATAAAGCTGATGAGCGCACGTTCAAGTGTTGCACCTTTGCCTCTGTAGAGAGGGAAACCGCTGCCGGTAATCTTTGTTCCTCTTTCGAAATCGAGTATACCGAGTTTTTTGCCCAGTTCAAGATGATCCATGAACTTTTTATCTGTCTCTAAGCTCATTTCTCCGGGTAACCAGCGTCTCACCTCTACATTATCCTCGGATGATTTGCCCGTGGGTACAGATGAATGGGGCAGATTGGGTATTCTGACCACTATTTCATCAAGCTTTTCTTCGATCTCTTTAAGCTCAGTATCGAAAGCCTTGATCTGTTCGCCAAGCGCTTTCATCTCCTCAAGAACGGGAGTAACATCTTTTCCCTGTTTTTTCAGGAGGGGAATCTCATCAGAAACTTTGTTTTTTCTTGCCTTAAGTAAATCTGATTCGGTCTGAATTTTTCTTTTCTGAATATCAAGTTCAAGTATTTCGCTGACCCTGTCCGGTTCATTTTTTCTTGTCAGTCCTTCTCTTACAAAGTCAGGATTCTCTCTTATAAGTTTAATGTCTAACATTTCGATTCTCTGATTACTTTACTACAATATTTAAAATTTTGCCCGGCACAAATATCTCTTTTACCACTGTAAATCCGTCCACAAATTTTGATACTCTTATATCAGCCATTGCAGCAGCCATAACCTCATCTTTTCCGGCAGCTAAATGCATTTCAATAGTGGATCTGAGTTTTCCGTTAACCTGCACTGCGTAATTAACCGATTCCTTAACGAGAGCAGCGGGATCAGGGGTAAACCAGACGGGACTCTTAAACAGTGATTCCTTTACACCTATAATTTCGGCACATTCCTCTCCGAAATGAGGGGCAAGGGGTGCAAGCATGACCACAAGCCGGAACAGAACGTAAGATTTAACGGGATCAGAGCACTTGTCAAAAGTACGCCCGATTTCATTTGAGAGATCCATAAGCGCAGCTATTGATGTATTGAATCCGAGGTTTTCAAGATCGCGGTCATACTGTTCAATAACCTGATTAATTTTTCTGTAAACCGATTTTTCTTCCGGGTTAAGTGCCGCAGGATCAAGCTTAGCAGGTGCGGGAGCAGTGTTTAATATTCCTTTATACCTGACAGCAAGGTTATAAATTTTCTCAACAAAACGTTCGGGACCAACAATTCCCTGATCACTCCAATCACCCCCGTCTTCATAAGGACCCATAAACATCAGATAAAGTCTGAAAACGTCAGAACCGAATTTTTCAACGAATGAATCGGGATTAACAACATTACCGCGTGATTTCGACATCTTTGCACCTTTGTTTGTAATTGTTCCCTGATGCACAAGTCTTTTGAAAGGCTCATCGGTTTTCGTCAGACCCAGATCTCTAATAAATTTGTGTATAAACCTTGCATAAAGCAGGTGCATTGTTGAATGTTCTCTTCCGCCTATGTACATGTCAACGGGAATCCATTTTTCTGCGCGGTTAATATCAAAGATATTATCAGTAAAATGCGGATCGAGATACCTGAAATAATACCATGAAGAATCAACAAATGTATCCATTGTATCAGGGTCACGGTGTGCGTTTTCATTGCCGCATGCAGGGCACTTAGTTTTCATGAAAGAGGGGTGCGATTTCAGCGGACTTTCACCGGTCGGCTTAAACTTAACATCATAAGGCAGTTCAACAGGAAGCTGCTCTTCAGGAACCGGCACTTCACCGCAGTCAGGGCAGTAAACAACCGGGATGGGGGTACCCCAGTACCTCTGACGTGAAATGAGCCAGTCTCTGAGTCTGTAGTTTACCTTTTTAGAACCGGCGCCAATTTTTTCAATATGTTCAGTAATGGCAGAAATGGCTTCATCAGAATTCATTCCGTCAAACTGCGCGGAATTTATCATGGTGCCGGCTTCAGTAAAAGCCTGAGCAAGGGGTTCATCAGCCGTGGTGCCCTCCTGCAGAATAACCTTCTTCACAGGGAGACCAAATTTATCAGCAAATTCAAAATCACGTTCATCATGCCCCGGAACAGCCATTACACAGCCTGTGCCATAGGTTAAAAGAGCATAATCTGCAATCCACACCGGTATTTTTGCCCCGTTCACAGGATTAACGGCATAAGCTCCGGTAGCAACACCTGTTTTTTCCTTTGTGGTTGAAGTTCTGTCTATTTCAGTAAGATATTTAGTCTGTTCAATATAGGCATTAACAGCAGCCAGATTATCAGCTGAGGTAATCTCCCTGACCATCGGGTGTTCAGGTGCAAGCACAACGTAAGTAACACCGTAAATTGTATCAGGCCGGGTTGTGAAAACCTTAATTTTTTTATCAGTTCCCTCAACAGGAAAATCAATTTCGGCACCTTCGCTTCTGCCTATCCAGTTTCTCTGTTTGGTTTTTGTTTCTTCAGGCCAGTTAATAGTATCAAGACCCGCCAGTAATTCATCAGCATACTCTGTGATTTTGAAGAACCACTGAGTAAGATTTTTCTGAACCACGGGGTTATCACAGCGTTCACATCTGCCGTCTTTAACCTGCTCATTTGCAAGAACGGTCTGATCTTTTTCACACCAGTTAACGGGAGCATTTTTTCTGTATGCAAGTCCCTTTTTATAGAGCTGAAGAAAAAGCCACTGATTCCATTTGTAATATGCCGGGTCACAGGTCATAAGTTCGGCATTCCAGTCATACATGCAGCCGATGCGCTGAAGCTGGGTTTTAATATCTGCAATGTTTCTCATCGTACTGTCATAAGGATGAATACCGGTCTGAATTGCGTAATTTTCTGCGGGAAGCCCGAATGCGTCATATCCGAAGGGTTCAAAAACATTGTATCCCTTCATTTTACGGTATCTAGCCCACGAATCTGCCGGGCCGTAGTTATACCAGTGCCCGCAGTGGGTTTTGGCACCCGAGGGATAGATAAACATCACGAGCGAGTAAACCTTATCGCCCGGTTTGGAAAAATCAGTTTTATGTATTTTATTTTCTTCCCAATATTGCTGCCACTTGGCTTCAACTTCATTATGTGGATATTTCATTCTCTTTAGTTAACTTAAGTTTTGAATAATTTTAACAATTATATCTTTATCAGAATACAAACTTTAAATGTAAGGAAATTTTCAGTCACTTATGAACCAATTTTCCAAAGACTTCTATACCTACCATAACAATGAACTGTACTGCGAAGAGGTGCGCCTTTCTGACATAGCAGAAAAGTACGGAACCCCCGTTTATGTGTACAGCAAAAAGTCGATGCTGAAAAGGCTGAAGGCTTTCCGTGAGGCATTCAAGGACCTTAACCATAAAGTTTTTTATGCAGTTAAATCGAATTCCAACATAAATATTATAAGACTCTTTCATGAAGAAGGATGCGGATTTGATGTTAACTCTCTGGGAGAAATGACCCGGGCGCTGAAAGCAGGAGTGCCCGCCAAAGACATGATAATGTCAGGTGTGGCAAAATCAGACACTGATATCCTTGAAGCACTCAAGGCGGGAGTTGCTATTCTGAAAGCGGAATCCAAACAGGAAATTGAGGTTATTAATGACTTTGCCGGTGAACTGAGAATGGTTCAGGAGGTGGCTCTCAGAGTCAATCCCGATATCATTGTTCCTACGCATCCGCACATCTCAACCGCAGCCTCAGGAAACAAATTCGGCATCGATGCACAAGCCGCACTTCAGATTTACAATGATGCTCATCTGTTTGAGAATATTAAATTTACCGGAATTGATGTCCATCTGGGTTCACATATTTTTGACACGCTGCCATACGTTACCGTGATCAGAAAACTGCGTGATTATATTGAGCAGATTGAAAAAGGAGGAGTTTTCATAAAGCATATTGATCTGGGCGGCGGATACGGGGTTTCATATACAGGCGGTGATGACTTTCCTTTTGAACAGCTTAGCAGCGAGCTTAAGACTCTTTTTCCCGAAAACGAAAGAACAATCTTCTTTGAACCCGGAAGATATCTCACTGCAAACTCAGGAGTTCTTTTATGTAAAGTCCTTTTTACCAAAAGAAACGGACCAAAAGATATAGTGCTGATAGACGGAAGTATGTCTGAACTGATCAGACCCGCTCTTTACGGAGCCCATCATGAAATATTTAACAATACAGTCTCCCCTGATGAGGAGAAAATGGTTTATGATATTGCAGGTCCCGTTTGTGAATCGACCGACTACCTGGCAAAAGATAGAAAACTCTGGCCGGTTGAGCGCGGTGATTATCTTTCAATCATGAGTGCGGGCTCATACGGTTATGTAATGTCCTCAAATTATAATACCAGACCAAAACCGTATGAAATTCTGGTTAACGGAAGCACATTTTCCGTTATAAAACAGAGAGAGACTTACGAAACCCTCTTGAGCGGAGAATATACGGTTTGAACAGGAGAAAATTTCTCTTAACTTCATCGGCAATTGCAGCAGGCGCAGCAGTATCGGGCGGAAAAGAAATTTTAGCTGCTTCTTCTGAAAGATACACTCTGCAGGATGTCATCTTCCCCGCTGGTCTTAAGACAGGCAGCCGGGTGGGACTTATCTCTCCGGCAGGTTCAGTTGATGAAAAACAGGTGCTTGAATCGGAAGCAAACCTTAGAAGTATAGGGCTTGAACCCGTCAGAGGGAAAAACGTTCTTGGTAAATTCGGTTATCTTGCAGGAAGTGACAGAGAGAGGGCAGATGACGTAAATAAGATGTTTTCCGATGATTCTGTTGAAGGAATATGGTGCACAAGAGGCGGTTACGGCTGTTCAAGAATGCTCGGATACCTTGATTATGAAATCATCAGGAAAAACCCGAAGCCACTTATTGGTTATTCTGATATCACCGCACTTAATTATGCACTGTTTGCAAAAACGGGGCTCGTCTCCTTCAGCGGGCCTGTCGGAATATCAACATTTGATGAACTCAGCATATCATCAATTAAGTCACTTCTGTTTTCAGGTAATATTTCTCAGGGACACATCATAAAAAACGGAACCGGAAAAACAGATGAATATACACCAATGACTATCATGGAAGGAAAATCCCGGGGAAGGCTGATCGGAGGAAACCTTTCTGTAATTGTTTCGTTAATCGGTACTCCCTATGAACCCGATTACGAAAACGCAATTCTTTTTATTGAAGAGGTTTCTGAAGAGCCGTACAGAATTGACAGAATGCTGACACAAATGCTTCTCTCGGGCCGTCTTAATAAAATTAAGGGCATTGCGGCAGGCATTTTCACAAAATGTGTTTCAAATGAAGAAAGATCCGGTCTTTCCGGATCATTCAGTTTCAGGGAAGTACTGACAGACAGACTTAAAAATCCTGCTGTACCCGCATTTTACGGTTTTGGGTTCGGACATGTATCAAATAAATACACTATACCGTTCGGAGCCATGGCGGAACTGGATGCATCAGCAGGGACATTAACAATTTTAGAAAACACTGTAAAATAAATCCGGAGAATAAATGAAAAAGACCGGCCTGATAGTATTATTGGTTTTATCGGCATATTTCCTTCAGGGATGCCTTGTAGTTGAAAAAATGGTTTTTGATGTAAGACTCATGAGTGATACAACCGGTTATGCGGTGGTCACTGCATTTAATGTCAGCTCAGATGCTGTTGGCAATAAAGAATTTGATGATGATGTGGCGCTTCTTGCCGATATGAACGGGGGTGACGGATTCCTCGATTATATGAGGGAATTCGGAAGAGAAGTACTCGAAAGAAATTTATATATTGAAGAGGGAAAGCTGAACGGTTCCTGCAAATTTACATTTAAGAGCGTTAAGAACGTTGAATCAATACAGTATGACGGCGAATATTATTATCTCAGGGTGAATAATGAAAACACCCGGCTTGGAGAAACAAACGGTACCGTTATCGAAAAAGACGGGTTCAGGTGGGTTGTCTGGGAAAAAGGTGTGAGAAGCCTGAAGTTTGAATTTTATAATACTTCAAAGGCTAAAACAAGGGATCTTGTTCCGGCATTCAAAGGAATACTGAAATAAGTTTTTATGTTTGCCGAAATAGCTCTTCCGGTATCTCTTAATAAGGAATTCACCTATTCCGTGCCGGAAGAATTCAGGAAAATAGCTGCGCCCGGTAAACGCGCTGCTGTCCCCCTAGGAAAAAGAATTGTCACCGGATTCATCATCAGTATTAAGAATGAATCCGGTATTTCTGACGAAAGCAAAATCAGAGCCATCGAAGAAATCATTGATGAGCAGCCCGTCTTTGACTCCCGCAAATTTAAATTTTATAAATGGCTGTCTGAATACTATCTCAGCACCCTTTATGATGCACTCAGAAATTCGGATCCTTACGGCACAGCAGTTAAATCAGAAACCAGTGTAACCGCAGATAAGGAAAAGGTTTCAAAAGTTCTTGCCGGTATAACCAGAAAAAACACAATCAGGTATAAGATACTGGAATGGCTGGCTGAACACGGAGAGGGTTCTTCTAAAAAACTGCAGAAGATTGCCGGGAAAAGTAATATCGGGACTCTGCTCAGGGAACTTGAAAAAGAGGGACTGATTGAAATTAAGAGAGAGCTTGAAAAAGCAAAAACCCGCCCCAAAACAGTCAGATATGCCCGACTGAATCTCTCAGTTGAAGATACTTATGAAATGATCCCGGTGTTTGAGAAGAAATCACCCAAAATGGCAGAAGTTTTGCTTAAACTTATCAGCGCGGCAAAAAATGAAGTTCCGGTTCCGTGGCTGACCGCTGAAACAGGAATTACGGGCACATCCCTGAAAAAACTGGAAGATAAAGACATTATCCGCATTTATCACAAAAAAATCACAAGAAAAGCCAACGAACTCTACACTGAGGAAAACAAAAAAATTATTCTTAATAAACAGCAGCAGCATGCGGTTGAGAGGGTGAAAGCTGCTCTTGAACAGAATATCTTCAGGACATTTCTGCTTCATGGTGTAACCGGGAGCGGAAAAACCCAGGTATATATTGAGCTGATAAAAGAGGCTGTCAAACAGGGTAAAAATTCAATTCTTCTTGTTCCTGAAATTTCCCTTACGCCGCAGATGAGTGCAAGACTTATTAATAATTTCGGCGATGATGTTGCCATTATTCACTCACGGCTTAAACCCGGTGAGCGTCATGATACCTGGTACAGCATCCACAGCGGCAAAGTAAAAGTGGTAACGGGAGCAAGAAGCGCTTTATTTGCTCCATTTAATGAAATAGGCCTTATAATAGTTGATGAAGAGCATGATTCCGGTTACAAACAGGATGAAATGCAGCCCTATTTTCAGGCAAGGGATTGCGCTATAATGCTTGGAAGCATATATAACGCACCTGTTGTGCTGGGCTCGGCAACTCCCTCCATGGAATCAATGTACAATGCCCGATCCGGGAAATTTGAACTGCTGAGCCTGCCCGAAAGGGTTGACGGCGCCTGTTTGCCGGAGATTCTGCTTGTCAATATCACTGAGGAAAAGAAAAATAAGCGGATGGAGAATGTTTATTCTCGCATAATGCTTGAAAAGATTGATGACAGACTGAAAAAGAATGAAGGGATCATTATTCTTCAGAACAGGAGAGGTTTTGCGACACAGGCTTACTGCTTTGAGTGCGGTCAGCTTGAGATGTGTGAAAACTGCGCCGTCTCTCTGGTTCATCACATTAAAACAAACAACCTTGTATGTCATTACTGCGGTTTTAAAAAGAGCGTCATTGAAGTGTGCAGCCACTGCGGATCCAAATCAATTACATTCACAGGAACGGGAACAGAAAAAGTTGAAGATGAGCTCGAATTTTATTTCCCCGGAATCAGAATTGGAAGAGTGGATTCAGATTCCGTTTCAGAGGGAGCCAGTTTCAGCGAAATGCTTAATGATTTCAGGGATGGAAAACTGGATGTGCTTGTAGGAACCCAGATGGTTTCAAAGGGACTGGACATTCCCAGAGTTACCTTAGTTTGCGTTATTTCTGCCGAGACAAACCTCTGGATGCCTGATTTCAGGGCGGATGAGAGAACGTTTCAGCTCCTCACTCAAGTATCGGGTCGTGCCGGCAGAAGCAAAGACAGAGGTGAAGTGGTTATTCAAACACAGAATGATAAAAATTTTGTGCTTCAGAAAGTGCTTCAGAATGATTACGAAGGGTTTTACGAAAAAGAAATTGCCAACAGAAAAATCCGTAAATATCCTCCTTTTTCAAATATCTGTCTGATTGAATTCAGGGATAAAAACGAGGATAAGGCAAGGGAACTTATAATCGGGTTCTATAAAATTCTGAGCGCTTACAGAAAATATGCTGTTATATCAGCCCCCACAGCCGCAGTGATTTCGAAACTCAGAGGTGAATACCGCTTTCAGGTTATTGTAAAAACGGAAAAGGAGAAGGATAAATCAGGGGGAGTATTAAGAGAAGTGGTGAAAAAGAGTTATGACAGCTTTCAGGAGCAATACGGCAGCAGAGAAGTGAGAATAACACTTGACTTTAATCCTTATACGATAATTTAAAAAAAGAAAGGCAAAGCCGCTGCTTGCTTCGCCTTTCAGGCAGGTATTTTGAAGGTTTTTACCCGGAGGAGTATATTTATTTGCTCAAACTGTTTATGAAGTTTCTGCAAAGAGTTCTTACATATTCACTTTCATCAAACTCAGAAGCTTTTTTTACTGCAAACAGACCCCTTGAATCACCGATTTTAACCAAGGCCAGAGCTGCTGCAACTCTGATTCTGACATTATTGTCATTATGCAGAAGTGACATCAGAGGAATCACTGCGGCGTCGCTTTTAAGTTCACCGAGCATATACGCTGAGCCGGATTTTACACCGTCATTGTCGGTTTTAAGTCCTTCAAGGAGTGTAAGTTCTGTGTTCACTTTTTTTACTGCCGGTTTAACAGGATTTTCATTGGCTGAAAGTGTGCTTGTGGAAATAAAGCAGAATATAAAAAGAATGATTAGAAAATTTCCGAATTTCATAACAACCTCATCTTAATTTTTTTATTCATAAAAACATTTTTTGGTTTCTAACTCTTTAGTCAGCAAAAATCAGCTGACTAACAATTCAAACTTACACAATATGTAAAGAGTATGATTGTGAATTTGTATGATCAGACTTTAAGCAGTTCTGTCGGTATTTAAGTTATTTAAGCGGAAAGACTTACAGGCAATGAAACATAAAGAGTGATGATTCATTAATCAAATTTGTGCATTATAACCCATTTCTTATGCAGATACTGAAATAAACGGTCAGGTCATCTTTAACCTTCCTCTGAATCATAAATCCCGTAATTATAGTTAACTTTAAGTCCGTTAAAAGAAAAATTCATAAAGAATGCTCAGACCCTTAATTTCGGAATATAAAAACGCACTCGTAAATTATTTGAAACTCCTGCCCGGTTATCTGCGCAGTTCTGAAAAATCAAAACCCGCTCGTAAGACAATAATTTATATGGCCGACGGTAAAACCCTCCATGGCGGTATCACCGACCGGCTTAAAGGAATTATCAGTGCGCAGAGATTTGCCGCGCTAAGCGGATCAGATTTCAGAATTTATCACAGGTTTCCGTTCAGACTAACCGATTATCTGATTCCGGGCCGGATTAAATGGGCTGCGGAAGATGATGAGCTTATCTTCTCGTTCACTAAAAGCAGACCTGTATATTTTATAGATGCTTCGGCAAGAAGACTGAATTCTTTTAATCCCCGGTCATTTTCCGTAAATCAGATACATCTTTACTGCAATACGGAGCCCTTTTTGCTTGAAGGGATGAATGAGGCATTATTTGCAGATGTGTTTGATGATCTTTTCGAATTTAATCCGGGGTTTACGCAAAGAACAGGGCTGAACGCTCTTGCGGGAAAAAGCTTCAGAAAAGGGCTTCAGTTCAGATTCAGGAACGCCCTGGGTGATTTCAGGGATATCAATTCAGATGAAAGCCCGCAGAAGGAATGGCTTATAAAAGAATGTCTTAATAAGATCGAAGAAACTCACTCTCAAATAGGTGGCATTATTTACGTTTTTTCGGACAGCCGCACTTTTATCAGAGAAGCTTCAGGCAGATTTGACTTTGTAAGAACCGAAGATACTGAAATCACTCACCCGGATCAGGATAAAATTGGCACGGGTAACTACGACTCATACTTTTCAGACCTGATAAAAATGGCAGCTTGTGATGAAGTTGAACAGGTTGTTCTCCCGGGAATGTATGATTCTTATTTCCCAAAGTTTGTAAAGCTTGTAAGGAGCGTAATACGCCTGAAACTCATCAAAACCACGAACATTAATTAACAGACAGCAAAAGGACAGCTTTGAACAGATTAATGCTCTTAATTTTAATATTTTCGTCAATTTCATTTGCCCAAAACTGGCAGGAAATACCGGCAATTTTCAGTCCGACCGGACTTGAAATGAAACATTTCAGCGCCCCGTTCTTTTTTGATTATGATAATGATGGTGATATGGACCTCACACTCTGTTCACTGAGCGGACGCGGTACATTATATATCAACAATCCCGTTAACGGCAAACCCTCTTACACTCCCGATCCTCAGTATCTGGCGCAGATAGCGGTACTTGAACCCAATAAATACTACTCTTATGCTATACACGCAGATCTGGATAATGACGGAAAACCCGACTTCATATCAGCCGGATTTACAGGGCTTACTCTCTTTTACAACAAAGGCACGCTCACTCAGCCGGTCTGGATAAAAGACTCTCTGCTGTTTGCATCAGTTAACACAGAGATAGGAAGCGACGCAAAACCCGAGCTCGGTGATCTTGACGGAGACGGTGATCTTGATCTTCTGATCGGAACGGGAGAATCACTCCTTGGCGGACCCGAACCGGGAATCACACTTGGATACAGAAACACGGGAACGGCTGAAATCCCTTCCTTTGAATCTTATCCGGCTTTTGTAACAGGCGTGGCAGATATAGGTCGTAATTCTTACCCTTCGCTTTCTGATGTAAATGGTGACGGTAAAACAGACCTGCTGCTGGGAAGGGATCTTTCATCTTTTATCTACTACCGCAATACAGGAACGGTAAATCAGCCCGCATGGACCTCGCAGAGTAATCTCTTTGTGGTTGAGAACTCCCATTACTGGAAAAATCCCGATTTCACCGATATTGATTCAGACGGTGACAATGATCTGGTGTACGGCACAGATCAGGGAAATATTATCTGCTACCAGAATACAGGCACAGTAACAAATCCTGTCTATACTTATAACGGCAGCTTTTTCCCGGTCGCAAAAGTTTCAGGTAATTCTACAGTGTCACTTGCTGATTATGACGCAGACGGTGATATTGATATTCTCTCGGGCTCAGACTTGGGTCAGGTCAGACTTCTGAAAAACACAGGTACGGCTACTGCTCCAAAGTTTGAACTTACCGCAGGTAACCTCGGTAACATTTCGTTTTCATCACAGTCCTTCCCCAGATTTACTGATATTGATAAAGACGGAGATTTTGATATTGTTTCAGGAGCACTCGACGGTAAAATCTACGTTTATCTTAAAAACGGAGCCTATTATTCGCAAAACACCACCATGTTCGGTACCGTGGATATAGGTTACAGCAGTGTGCCTGCACCGGTTGATATAGACAATGACGGTGATGTGGATATGCTCATAGGGGCAGAAACCAATGCAGACGTACAATTTTATGAAAATACGGGTAATAATATTTATGTCCTCAATATGAATCCTGTAAGCGGGGTGAATTTTGGTTCTTACAACAAACCATGTTTCTCAGATATAGATAATGACGGGGATCAGGATCTTCTTATTGGTTCACTCTGGGGAAGTATTAAATACTATGAAAATACAGGCTCACCTGAACTGCCTGCCTGGACTCAGAATACTCAGATAATCGGAACTCTGGAAAGAGATCAGAGTTCAGCTCCGGCAGCAGCAGATATTGACGGTGATACAAAACCCGATCTGGTAATCGGTGATGCCGACGGCAATTTTATTGCATACAAAAATCTTTTTGCTCCTGTTGGGGTTGAGGATGAGATTATTTCTAATCCCGGCGGCTTCACAATAGAAAGTGTTTATCCGAATCCATTTAATCCGATGACCAAGGTAACCATAAACACAATTCAGCCCGGTGAAATGATTATGCAGTTGATCACGACGACCGGAGAAGTGATCTCTGAAGAGAGAGCAAATATATCCGCCCCGGGCAGACATGAATTTACAGTTGATATGAGCAGTTTTAAAGCAGCAACTGGCTTTTATATACTCCGCTGCATCATGAACAGCAACAGTTCACTTTATAAGATTCTTTATATAAAATAATGAATTAGCAGACGGCTTTTGCCGGATTCAGTCCGGATGCGGCGAAACGGTATCCAGAAAACAGGTAATTAAACAGCATAAACGGAGAAGAAAAATTAGCACAAACCCGGAGAAAAGCGGGAAATTGCGTTGATTACAGAGGCATAATTAATTTTCATATTCCTCTTTCTTTGCAGCAGAGGAATGGTACCTGCAAACGGAGAAACCCGGTCAGTTTCACGTCAATCTTTAATTTCTTAAAGTAACTCTTAAGAAACAGGAGCTTAAATCTTTAAATAACATGATTTAGCGGATACTATTTAAAGATTTTTATTGATATTTAAACTTTTTTTGTGTAACTTTGTTTTCTTTTTTAGAAATGGAGGAATATCTTAATGAAGAGAACATTTCAGCCCAGCCAGCGTAAAAGAAAAAATAAACATGGCTTCCGTGAAAGGATGAAAACCAAGAACGGCAGAAAAGTTCTTGCTAGAAGACGCAAGAAAGGCAGAAAAAAACTTTCAGTCAGTGACGAATAGAAAATTTTCTCTCTCAAAAGAAGAGAAGCTTAAGAGCAGAAAATTATTAGAACAAGTCTATAAGTCAGGTCAAAGAGTTTCTTCTGGCAACAAAAAAATCAGGGCTTTATTCTTACAGGGTGTGAAACAAGGAGACGGAGCACAGATTAAAATAGCTGTGGCCGTCTCTAAAAAAAACGGCAATGCCGTTGTCAGAAACAGAATTAAAAGATTACTCAGAGAATCTTACCGGATTAACAAGTTTGTTCTTATTGATAAAATAAAAGATTCAGATATATCATTAAGCATTGTTTTTACAGCCCCGGCCCTAAGCTTTAATAGCAAATCTGAACTGAGATTTGACATGTTTGAACCCGAAGTGTGTGATATCTTAAAAAAGATTGTAAGTAAAATACTCAGAGA
>CAYPMQ010000060.1:0-13538 GCA_964411625.1 uncultured Ignavibacteriaceae bacterium | reverse complement strand
CCCATAAATATCAGGGCGTGTAAAATTAAAGATATGAGCAACGAATAACTTCTCAGCTTTTTCTTAAGCATAGGCTTACCCTCCGGCGGGTTTCTCCGTTTGTATGGTAAACTTTTCTATTCCTGCTTCTCTTGCACTGTCAATAACTTTAATAACAAGTTCAACAGGAACTTCTTTATCTGCTCTGATTACCAGATTGGGATCAGGTTCATCTTTTTTCAGTATTGTTAATGCACCGGTAAGCTCTGCAATCGGCACAGGATCCGGCCCGATAAAGGTTGCACCATCCTTATCAATAGTAACAACAAGTTTTGTCGGTGGAGTCTGTTCATTTTTTTTCGAATCAGGAAGCCGGACTTTCACACCGGTCTGGACAACAAATTGTGATGTAAGAATGAAAAAGATCAGAAGCAGCATCACAATATCTGTCAGAGAGGAGAAGCTGAACTCTGCCATCGGTTTTGTAGCTCGCTGAAACTTCATGATTACCTTTTCTCTTCTTCAAAAGTTGCATCTTCAATTGTATCAACCACGTCGGTTGAAATCGATTCCATCTCACTCACAAGTTTATTTACCGCAGAAACAAAATAGTTATATAAAACAAGTGCGGGAATACCAACGGCGAGGCCAAATGCAGTGGTTATAAGAGCTTCCCATATACCACCGGCCAGATCGCTCGGTGAGGCACTTCCTTTTAATTCCTGAAGCCTGTAGAATGCCGAAATCATACCGGTTACAGTTCCAAGGAACCCGAGAAGCGGGGCGGCACCTGCAATTGTTGCAAGTATAGGCAGTCCTCGTTCAAGCTTGACTATCTCTTGGCGTCCTGAATCTTCTATGGCTTCCTTAACTCTTTCATGACCAAATTTGTACTTATTCAATCCCTTGCGGATAATATTAGATGCAGGGGTGTTTTCTGTCATGCAAAGATTTATTGCACCTTCAACATCTTTTTTTCTGAGAGCATTTCTGATGTTCATCATGAATTTAGGGGCATTCATTCTGGCTTTCCGCAATATTATCGCTCTTTCAATCACGATTGTGAGCCCAAGTATGGATAATAACAAAATAGGCCACATTATAAAGCCGCCTTTAAGAAACATTGAAATCAGATCCATTATGATATTCCGCTGTTTATTTTCAATTACAACAATTACTTAAGTTTTGCAGCAACCGATGAAGCTTCATCAGCCGTAGCATAAGGTCCCACTCTCACCCTGTAGTAGTTTTTACCGTTTATCACTTTTTCGAGAACAAAAGCATTATAACCTTTTCCGGCAAGTTTTTTCTTTGCATCATTTGCCTGACCTTCTTCAAGATAGGCTGCATACTGAACCGTGTACATACTGCCGTCTGTGAAAATATTATCGTTTTTGTACCTTTTATCCGCAGCAAAATTGTATGTTCCTGATGTTTCAGGTTTAGATTCGGTTTTTGGTTTTGTTTCAGTTTTTGGTTTTTCCTCTGCTTTTTTCTCCGGTTCTTTGTTATCTTTCACAGAAGCGGTATCAGCCGTTTTAACCGTGTCTTCCTTTTTCTCTTTTTCCTTTTCAGCCACAGGAATAACAGGTTTCTCAGGAGTCTCTTCACGGGTTTCAGTTACTGAAGGTTTGTTATGTTCTTCCTTCAGTGCCGATCTTCCCAGAATGAAAGACGAAATTGTTTTACCAAAAAACAAAAGGAGTAATATGACTACTCCCATTCCGATCATATAATATTTATTTCTGCCCATAAACATTCTTTTATATAATGGAGGTTTCTGCGCTACTGGCATATCCCGTAAGTTTAAACGCTTAACATCACTCTTTGTTCCCGGATCAGTCTCCGGAATGAATTCCTTTTTATCAGTTTTTCTGTCATTGGTAATGATGGTTTCTTCACCCGGCTGATTATTGTCAGTCTTACCGAAAATATCCTCACTGCTGAGATACGCAGGTTCAGGAGTATCCAGCTTTATTTTCAGTTCTACTTCTTCTGCCGTACCCTCCTGCACATCAACTGAGATTTCATCGGTGTATGAGGTGGACAACCCTTCATCAACAAACTCCGGCCGGTTCATTGGCGGATTCCAGATAATCTCGCCGGATTTCATCTTCCGGAGGAACATATTAACGTTGTATTCCTCTCTGATTTTTTTAATACGGTCACTCTCTGAAATCTTTACCGCATCAATTTTAGTTCTTGCAGTTAAGCCGCTGCCGGGATCATAATCTATAAAAAACCTTTCGGCCGGTACCGACTCTGAATCATACAGAACAATAATCAGTTTTTTTGTCTCTGCGAGAATCGCAGGATTTACAGAAGCGGGATCCAGGGCAAAAAAACAAAGTCTCTTCACACCAACTTTATCACCCGTATCAAGAGTTTTTGCCAGATTTTTTATCAGCAGTTCTTTGAATGTGAGAAAGCTGACAGATTCATCATTGAATAATCTGTAAAGTTCGTTCCATATATTGTTCATGGTTTAAAACCTGAGATTAATGCCGCCTGATATAAGATATCCCGGCAGCTGATATCCGTTCCATAAATAATTGTCGCTGTTCAGCAGATTGTTTATCCTGCCGATAACACTGAATTGCTGATCAATTGCGAGATCAATGCCGCCGCTGATGTTCAGGAAATCATTAATTTTCACGTTATTCGCTTTGTCTGCGTACCTGCCTGTCATGTAAGAGACTGAAACGTCAATTGTTATATGGTCCAGCAGGGTTTTTCCGTATTCGGCGCTGATCTGAAACTCCGGCTTATAAGGAAAGATTTTTCCGTCATCAAGTGTAACTTTGTTATATTTAAGCTCACCCGCAAATTTACCAAGCGGTCCGGGGTTAACAGCAACGTTTACATAACCGGATAAACCTTCAGCCGGTGCGGAAGCAAGATCAAAGAATCCGCCTCCGGGTGTTTCCTCAAAATACGGCAGGTTTTCTGATTTGGAATATTCGGCTCCTGCCACAACGGAGAAATATTTCATATATTCATATCTTATTGCAGCATTAAAGACATGCTCCTGCTTTTCAATAAAATAAGCGGATACTCCCGGGGTATAGTAACGGTTGCTGTTAATGAGTGAGCTTTGTGAATAATATTTATAAACGGGATTGTAAGATGCAATCAGATAAAGTCCGTTAACGAATTTCATTGAAAAACTGATCTTCGGTTTAAGAGAAAATACAGAGTCAACCGAAACGTATTCAACACCGCCGAAAAGCCTGATTGTCTTATCAATATTAAAACCACCCATTGCAGAAAATCTGTTGTAAACAACATTCTGAACAGATAATGCCCCGTTTTCAAGACTCTGATTGATTAACCGGAAATCTGTGAAGAGTTCAATAAAATCAAGCTTTGTATTAAGAAAACCGGAAAAATCAAGCAGTTTTTCGTTATATTTTGAAGAAGAAATGTCTGAGGTAGAACCCTTCAGGGTTGCGCCGTACTGAATCTCTTTTGCCTTAAGGTTCCTGAATCCGAGTTCTGTTTTTGCATTGCTGAGATTCCTTCCTGAATCAGGGAAAGGAGATGCAAAAAAGTTAAAACTGTTAATATTATAACCCAGATTTACAAAATACTCGGCCCCCGGAAGCACACCGCTCTTATCATCGGAAAATATTTTCACACCGATCTCTCCCCTGCCGTAAATCTCTTCTGCGTTCGGTCTGTATCCGCGCATATTGAAACCCTCAAAATTGCCGCTGAGAAACGCATTGCCCAAAGGAATACTTACTCTGAGTTCACCTTTCGGGATGTAAATATTTCCGGCAGTTCCCTCAACAAATCCGTTAATAATCAGGCTCGTATCACTGATATCAGGGCCGGATTTATAAGTATCCTCGAAACGGAGTGGCCTGGGATAATCATTGGTGAGGTCAGGTCTGAGCACATCATCTGTAAGAGCAGTTAGCGGCTTGTTACCAAGCTTTTTCATCTCCGGAAAAACAAAAGTTCTGTAGCCTACAATAACAAAAGAGGGCAGTTCCACTTCGGGTTCTCCGGTATTGTTATTCTGCGCCTTTAAATTACCGCTTGTCAGAAACGGAAAAACCACAGCGGAAAGTAAAAAAAGAAACTTTTTCATTTTTTGCCTCCCTTCTTGGCGGGCTGTTTAGATTTCCCTGATTTGTCATCAGTCTTCTTTTTAACAGGTTTCTTTACTTTCTTCATTTCATCCAGTTTGTCCTGGGCTTGCTCCACAAGTTTCTCATCCTCATAATTTCCGATAACCGTCTTATACATCTCTTCAGCCTTTTTCTTATCATTAAGTTTCTGATAAGTATCACCCAGAAGAATAAACGACATAGCCGTCCATTTTTCATACTCTGCAAAAAGAGACTGAATCCTTACGAGGGCGGTAACTGCATCGGTGTATTTTTCCTGATCAAACAGTGTAACTCCGGCATAATACTGTGCTTCAGCCGCAAGATCGTCGTTACGTCTTGTGATGACCTCCATAAAGAGATTGAACGCTTTCTCGTAACGCTGAGCCGAGAGTTCAATTTTTCCTTTGCTTATTCTTGCTTTGTCTGAAAATACGCTGGCATCATAAAATGAGATTATTTCGTCATAAAGATCGTAAGCTGTTCCCTGATCCCCTTTCAGAGCAATAACTTCAGCCTTGTTGAATATCAGCTCGGGATACCTCGGAGATTTTTTGTACAGTTCAGATGCCTGATTTAAAAGTGCGACCGCCTCATCATATTTTTCTTCGCTGCGTAGTATGATTGAAGCCTCAACCGCGGCTGATACTGCAAAATCACTCTCAGGAAATTTGCGGAATAAATCGGTGAAACTGAGTACTGCATTTCCCGTTTCTCCAAGCATCTGAGTACTTTTTCCGAGCCAGTAGTACGCCTGTGGAAGCAGAGGTGAATTAGGGAATGCTGTTATAAATTCTGAATAATTGGTTTTAGCCGTCTCAAATTCTCCCACACCGTAGAAGAATTCCCCTTTTTTAATAAAAATATCATCAGCTTTTGAGGCTATTGTGTTCAGTTCCAGATATTCATCAACCGCGGCAAGAGCTTTCTCATTTTCACCAAGTGAGTAATATGAAAGCATCAAGCCGTTTAGAGCATCAAAAGCATGCTTGGTACCCGGATATTGCAGTATCACGGCTCGGTAGCTTACAACCGCAGAATCGAATTCAGAAAGGTTGTAGTAGGAATCTCCCACAGAGTATAAAACAAGTGGTACTATATCAGGGTTTTTTGCGGAATCAGGCAGCACCGCCATGTAATTCCTTACTGCTTCAAGGTACCTGCCAAGTTCAAAATTAATGAAACCGATCATGTAACGTGCCTGAAGTGCAAAAGCAGATTCGGGATAATCTCTGAGAAATGATCTGAATTCAACTATTGCATCAAAAGGCTTTCCTGCATTGAACAGTGAGAGGGCCGATTGATATAAAACATAGTCCTTGTTAGGAATGGCAGTATCATTTTTAAGTTTTGCATATATCTCATTTGCTGCTGTGAAATTCTTCTCTGCAAAGTATGACTCCGCAAGCCTCATATAAGCATCACTGATCCTGAGATCTGCGGGGAAGTTATTTACAAAATCAAGAAAGGCAAATTTCGAGTTTGCATAATCTCTGAGATTAAAAAATGCATAAGCTTTTGAATACTGGATATCAGCCTGAAAATCTGCAGGAGTGTTGCCCGCCGTAATAAAATAATCAATGGCATTACGGTAGTTTTTCATCGCAAAATGGTTTTCACCGTAATAGTAGTTAACTTTGGCTATTTCATATCCCGGATAGCGTGAAACAAGATCGTCAAGCTGTTTCATGCTTTTTTCAAATTCTCCGTTAAAATTATATGCAATGGCAAGTCCAAGCCTTGCGGCAGCGTCAGTTTCAGGGTATTCAACTGAAATTTGTATCGCATCATTAAAATGACTGACCGCAGTCTTAAAATTTCCGCGCGCATTATTAAGTTCACCCAGAAGAGTGTAACATCTTGCTTTGATTCTTGTATCACCGGAGCTTATAAGGTCATTAATAATTCTATCGGCTTCATCAAATTTTTTCTCTTCGAAACTGATCAGCGCAAGATTGAACTCAGCATCAAACCTGGCGGGGCTTTCGGGATATCTTCCTATAAAGTCATCAAAAATAATTTTAGCACCCGAAAGGTCTTTTACATATCGCTTTGATTCACCTGACCAGTAATAAGAATTAACCGAAATACTATCACTGCCGGTTACCAGAGAGCTGAATGAATTGAAAGCATCCGCATATTGCCTTGACTGGAAGTAGCACCATGCAAGTGCATATTTGATCTCACGGTTAAATTTGGTTGAAGGATACTCAATAGTTATCTGCTTGAATATATCTGCAGCCTTTTCAAATTCTCTTATCCGGTAGTAAGAATCTGCTATAAGATACTTGGCCTCAACCTGTTTTTCGAGAGGCAGTTCACTTAGTCTCGGATTTGAAAGCTCAAGAATGGTGAGATCATAATCCCCCTGCTTAAAATAGCAGACACCTATTCTGATCTGAGCAGATGCATAAAATTGACTCTCTTTATGAAATGAGAGAATCTCATCATAATATTTGATGGCCTCTTCTATCTGTCCGTCACTCTCGTAGGCAAATGCGAGGGAATATATCGTATTAGTGAAATACTTATTGGTTCTTCTGCTGTTTAATGCATCTTTGAGATATTCAATGGCATCCCGGTAGAATTTATCAAATATATAAGCTTCGCCGATCCAGAATGCAGCCGATCCGTAGCTGTTATTCCATGGATATTCTTCATTCAGTCTTATCAGCCTGTCACGCGCCAGAGCATATCTTTCCTGAGTATAATAAATCTGACCCAGTTTAAGCAGTGCCAGCTCACGGTATGCCGTATATTCCAGGCGGTTGATAAGATACTCATAGCCGGATACGGCCCCGTCAAGCTGACCAAGCTTGAAGAGGGATTCTGCTGAATAATACTTTGCCGAGGCATAAAGATCATCTTCAGGGATCTCTCCCTTTATATAGCTCTCAAACAGCTCATGAGCCAGGTAAAAATCACCTTTCTCAAAAGCGTCCATTGCTTTATAGTAACGCACTCTCTGATCCTGTGCCGAAATTATGCTGCACAGAAGAATCGCAAATATTAAAAATGCTTTTACTGAAAAACTCATAGTCCGATATTGTGTATAATAATAAAAACTGATACTGCAAATAAACCGGCGGCAAAATTCACACCGTCATTATCCAGAAATTTAATGCCGCTGTGGTGTATTGCCTCTTCACCGCAGTGCATTTCTTTTTCGGTAATTTTCCCGCAGGATCTGCAAAGGTTTCTTCTCTGAAGTTTAACACCGAGCAGACTATCCATAACCGATCCCGTCAGTCCCGCCAGGATAAGCAAAATAAACACCTTCATATCTCCGATAAAGTACATCGCCGAAATAGCAACACTAAGCGAACCTAAAACTCCGCCAAATGTGCCTGCAATGGAGACGCCGCCTGAACTTCCCTGCTCAACCTCCCTGAAACCGATTATTGAGTAAGTCTTCCTCTTTTTCATGGTTCCTGTCTCAGTTGACCATGTGTCTGCTGCAGCCGCACAGAGCGAGGCAACATACATAAAATAAATTAAATCATCATTAAAGATAACACTTAATAAGGTTAAAACCCCTGCTATGCCTCCGTTTGCGAGTAATTGTTTATGGTTCCGGATATCGCCGCTGTCTTTAGTGCTGTTATTCACGCCTCTCATTTTTTTACTGATTTTTGAGAGAATACTTGACAGAACAAAAAACGTCATAATCGGGGCCGTATATTTCCAGCCGCCTATAGAGAAAATTATGGTTCCCAGGATTACTGCCCCTGCTGAACCTGAGTGAGAAAGAAATTTAAGTTTATAGGAAGCAATCCCCACAGCAAGTGCCAGCATAAAACCGGTTGCAAGTGAAATCATCTTCCACTCTGCGGGTTCATGGTAAATAAAAAATATAAAAAATGAGCCCGTTACTGCAATCATCAGGTTATCAATTCCGCCCGAACTTACAGCCTCAAGCAGGGCAAGAACTGCGGAAATAATAAGTGCTGTGATCAGAAGGTATAAAGAAGCATTTGTGTCATAATATGAAAGATGTATTCTGAATTCACCATAGATTCCGTAAAAAAGAAATATCACTGCAAAAGATGCTCCGAAAAACACCAGAGTACCCAGAACTGATTTCTTATCCTTTGTTATATGATAATATCGTTTTGTAAAAAAAGTACCTGCTATTGCTGCCATTGAATCTGCTATGGCAAGCACGAGAAATGCAGAGGATGCAACATAAGCATACCTCGGGTACCACAGGAATATCAGGATGAGAAATGAGATAGAGAAGTAGAAAATTCCCCAGCTTTTTCTTTCATGTTCGTCAAGCTGCTTCATCCAACTGTACCTTACCGAGAGATATAATATAACTGCTGCGGTAACGGCAATTACAGAAAGGAGATAGTAATCATATCCCATCAGAAAAACATTTGAGATGGAAACCCCGGCAATTATGTGGAGTATTTTCCTTGATAACTCCTTGTGAAGAAACTTCTGCCTTGCAAGGAATTCAAGAGCAAAAACTGATGAGAATATGATAATAATTAAATAAAGCGCGCGCAATTTATTTCCCGGTTAACTGAATGAATCTTTCAAAGATTTTTTTAACCTTTATGCAGTGTCCTTTTCCGGAAACCTCGCAGAATAATTCAAGAAATCTTTTGATACCTGAAACGGGTTCACCGCTTCTGTGAAGACCCTTCAGATGGGACATCATCTGATCTTCAAGCCCGAGTGAGGCGAGGGCGCCCAATGCAACAACTTCTCTCTCTCTGAATGATAGTTTTCCCCTTCCGTAAACTTTCCCGTACCCTTCTCTTATAACCCAATCGGCAAGCTGTTCTGAATATGAGCTTATGTTTTTCAGCAGCTTTTCAACGTTTTTCCCATAAACCAGGCCAAAGTTCTGATAACCCCTGCTCAGAAATTTTTCCTGTTCATATTTTTCAAAATCTTCTCCCGTATCACCAACCGTGTGATAAAATAATTTCAATGAATGGAGCGCAGTCGGGAATCCGGCAAAAAGATATACCTGAAGGAGTGATTCTTTAATCTTTTCTTTTAATTCCGGTGATTCTGACGATGCAGAAAGAAATAAGTTATTAAGTTTGCGGAATTTTCTGCCCGATGAGAAAACGCCACAAAGAAAAAGACACTCTTCTGTGCTGAGGTAAATCTTACCTGATTTCTGAGGATTATAAGAGGTGTTTGGAAGGAGCTCCGTCATTTCAGACAAAAAAAACCCCCGCCTCGCGGGGGCTCTTTAAAGCGCTTGGTTTTGACTACTTCATTGCCTTGATTTCAGCTTCTGCGGCAGCTTTGTAATTCGCATCTGCCGAGGCTTTGGTGAAATTATCAACAGCGTTGACTTTATCACCCATATTCTTGTAAGCATGCCCGAGTGTAAAGTGAACGGCTCCCTTACTCAGTTTATTAATATTTTCAAGAGCAAGTTTACCGTTTGCTATGGCATTTGCATTATCACCGAGCTTCAGGTATGATTCGGCAACATACCAGTAAGCATAATCACTCTTCTGAATTGAAATAGCCTTCAGACCATTTTCAATGGCTTCCTGAAATTTGTTTCCTTTATAAGCATTGAATGCCATTTTTACATAGCTGTTGGCCAGTGCCCCGGTTGCCTGAGTCTTAACCTTATTATTTGTGGTTATTTCAAGCACTTTTTCGAAATGGACAATTGCACTGTCATACTTTTCGGCTGCGTAGTAAGATGCACCTATCTGACTATAGGCAAGATCAAAATCTGCTTTGAGTTTGATTGCTTCTTCAAAACAGTCAACTGCTTTATCGGTCTGATTCAGATTTTTGTAACACAGACCCATGTTGTACCAGCTTTTGTAATCAGGCACTTTATTGATCGACTGCTGATACAATGCTATTGCAGCCTGATAGTCACCTGCTTCTCTTTTTGCATTTCCTTCATTGTAAAGTTTTTTAGCCTCATTTTCAACATTATCCTGTGCTGAAAGCGGAGCTATTAACATAATAATGAGACTAAGTGAGAGCAGTACTTTTAACATTAAAACCTCCGGGATTTTAAGTTTGTAGATGAATGATGTGGCATTAGATTTGGTGCGGAAGACGGGACTTGAACCCGTACGAGTTGCCTCACACGCCCCTCAAACGTGCGCGTCTACCAGTTCCGCCACTTCCGCATGAATTTGAAAATTTAGAGTGTTAAAATTAACATATTTACCCGAAATAATCAAACAACGCCAACACTTTTTTTGTTTTTTTTTATTGTACAATTTTGGCGGCTATAATGTTCCATTTTCCTCAATTAGTGCATTATTTTTTAGCATCAGCCAAATTTAATGCATCTGCACCGTTCAATTATGCACTGCCATAAATGACATCATTAACATCATCTGCCTGATCTTTTTACCTGATAAAAACTACCCTGCATTGCAAAAAAATCAAAATGAAACCTGAGAAACTGAGAAATTTATCCAAGTATATTAATTATAACGGCGGTTGATTTGCATATATAACTGACGGATTATCATAATGGAATATAAATTTTTGTCTGAAGACTGCCTTGAAGTCCGGCTTTCGGCACCTCCGGCTGACATTAAATTAATTGATATGGCTGTAGCTGCCGGTGATAATGCGGGATAAAAAAAGCCGGTCTGCAGGAGCCGCAGCCGGCTTTAATTTCTTATTTATGAATTTAAGGCTCTCAGTTTCTTCCTTCAAGAAGAAGTTCTTTCAGCTCCTCCCGGAACCTACGTTCAAAAACAATGTATTTTGCAACCTGAAGGGGCCTAAGAATTGTGTACAATGAATTAATATACTCCTCCCTTATCCTGGCTGCCTCTTTTTGCAGTCTCAGCATTTCCGACACAAAACTCCTGTAATAATTATCATCTTTTTTACCGTCTTTTCTTATTTCAGGCAAAATGTTTTCAATAAGGTCATCAATCTGTTTATTGACTGCACCTAAGTTTTCCTTAAAATCTTTCCTTCTGGAAAAAAACTTAAGGGTCGTCTCTTCATCCATATCGAGTATCTCTATCAGTTTGAGCTTTTCAAGCTGTTCAATTTTTTCGAAGGCTTTTGGATTATCACCAAGACCATTTTTCCAGCGGTGTTTTCCTGCGGGTCCCGGCTGGGCATAAGTCAGAGAAAATGAAACAATAAACAGGCAAATGATTAAAAACTTTTTCATAACTATATTTTGCTCCTATAATTCAAATTCTTTATCAAGTTTTTCAAGAATTCTGTCAAGTTCATCTGAACTGACCTGCTCGGCAATCTCTTTGACATCAAGTTCATAAGCGTTTGCGATCACAACCTCATTTTTTTCAATACCCAGCTGCCCCTTGATCTCTTCATCGATTTTTTTTATATCAGCGTTATTCAAAGTTTCGGCGATATTTTCATTTGTAACTGTTTCCTCGTTAAGAAGCAGTTCTTTCTGAAGATTTTCCACCTGATAGCTTTCTGAGCCCGAATTGCTGATTTCATTTCTAATAATTTTGTTATTCGTTGATGTGTAAACCAGCAACAGAGTCAGCACAACTGAAACCATTGTCAGCGAATACGCCGGCTTAAAAAATGAAAAGAATTTTTTCTCCTTGCGTGCATCAATCTTTGCTCTGGCCCTGACCAGTGCTTCACTAAGGTAAGATTCATCAGGCTGAACCGAGGAGGCAGTTTTCAGTCTGAGCATTGAATTGGTAAACTTTTCATAATTAGCTCGCAGCAGATTATCACTGAAAAGCAGTTTTTCAAAAGCCGCTTTTTCGGCTTCACCCATACTGCCGTCATAATATCTTATAAACGTATCATTTTTCATCATATTCCTCCATAAGCTCAGCCACTTTTTTTGCTGCATGAAAATAATTAGCTTTCAAACCTCCGACACTTTTACCCGTAATTTCAGCAATTTCTTCGTAAGAAAGTTCTTCAAAGTGCCTCAGTATAAAAATTTCTCTCTGCTTTTCAGGGAGTTTTTGCATTACCGAATCAAGCAGTTTCAGTTTCTCTCTGTTTTCAATATCCGCTGCAATATCATCTGAGCCGGCTATGTCAGGTCTTTCATCATCATCAATTGAAAAAAAAGACCTTACTTTATTGCGTCTTATCAGATTAATTGCCCTGTTGCTTGTTATTTTGTAAATCCAGGTGTACAGAGAAGATTTACTTTTGAAGTTGTTCAGTTTTTCATAAAGTACAATCAATACTTCCTGTAATACTTCATCGGCATCAAAGTGGTTCCCTGTCATTCTTCTTGCATGCCAGTAAATTCTCTGACGGTATTTAATGACAATCAGATTAAATGCGGATTCATCTCCCTTCAAAAATCTATCAACCAGAACCGCATCATCTGTTTCTATATTCATCAATACCATATATTATTTGATTATATGACAACAAATATTCAAAAAAGGTTTAATCATACTTTTATTTTTACAGAATTAAACCATGCTGCAGAAATGAATGTCCAATTTTCAGAAACGAATAATTTAATTATTAAAAAAAGGTAAGATAAAATGACAAAAATAAATTTTTTCTCGATTCTTGTAATCTCATATTTAATGCTTGGAATTTCAAGCACTTTTGCACAACCCGCACCTCATCTTTACTGGCTTCATAATGAGCTGAACCTGACCGATGACCAGGAGAAAAAACTGGAAGATCTGAGGAAAAATCACCAGGCTAAAATGATGTCTTATCGTGATCAGATCCAGAAAATTGCTATTGACTTCAAAGCTCTTGGACGAAAAGATAACATTACAGTAAGTGAATATAATAAAATGAAAGATGAGATGGACGCAGTAAGAGAAAAAATGAAGAGTGAAAGAGATTCTCATGAATCTGAAGTTCTGAGTGTTCTGAATGATGAGCAAAAAACCACATGGTTAAAGATTAAAATTAACCGCCCCGGCAGAGGTCAGGGTTTCGGACATGGATATGGACGAGGTTACGGCCGAGGTCCGGGAATGCATGGAAACGGAAACTGGGGTGCAGGCAAGGGCATGATGTTTAGAGGCGGAGATTATAACTGGGGCAGAGGACCCCGCTGGTAAATAAACAGATAAGATTATAAACTTTTTGAAACCGTCCTCCCGGACGGTTTTTTTATTTTAAAAGCATTAAATAAATTCAGTGTATGATTAAAATTTTTAACCCTGCTGTTTTTGCAGCTTCATTGTTATTTTTTGCCGGATGTTCAGGGGCAGTCAGATATCAGAACGGGTCTGATTCTCCCGGAGCACGAAGTAATGATGATATTACGGGTTCAGGTAAAAGTTACGAAACTGTGGCAACATACTATGCAGATTATTACCACGGGAGGGCAACTTCAAGCGGCGAGATTTATGACCGTGAAAAACTTACCGCGGCATCCCCTTTCATTCCCTTTAAAACTTATGTAAAAGTTACAAATCTAAGAAATGGCAAGTCGGTAATAGTGAGAGTAAATGACCTCTGTATTTGTAAAAATGAAACTGCTATTGACCTTTCGTATGC
>CAYPMQ010000059.1:0-13744 GCA_964411625.1 uncultured Ignavibacteriaceae bacterium | reverse complement strand
TTGTATTCCATTTCCTTGCTTCACTGAGAAGAGAATCAACAACAGCTTTATCTGCCGTTCCCATCGGCACAGAGGCTTCCGGATTACTTACCAGGATTTTTAACTCATCTGATTTCCCGAAGGCAACTGAATCTGGATTAACAAACTGAACAATTTGTGCCTGACCGGATGATGAAACTTTAAACTCCGCAGGATCAAGACCTGTATGGCTTTCAACATATCCTGCAAGAATTATCAGTAATCCCTGACCTGTAATTGTGGCAAGTCTGTAGAAAGTGCTTCGTATGCCTACAAAAAAAGCCTGATCCCCCTGAGAGAGACCAAGCATATAGAATCCATCGGCAGCCACGTCATGCGTTGCAGAGCTGAAGGCAAGGAGCCACAAAAACGCTAAAGTGTACTGAAGGAAAGATGGTACCGGTATTGTAAAAGCCACCCCGGCAAGACCCGCACCTATAAGGAGCTGCATGGTGACTATACAGGCCCTTTTGGTCTTGATCGTATCTACAATGGGGCTCCATAAAGATTTGATAACCCAGGGAAGGTAGAGCCAGCTTGTATAAAGAGCAATTTCGGTATTTGAAATACCCAGCCTCTTGTACATTATCACCGATACAGACATTACCACAACATAAGGTATTCCCTCCGCGTAGTAAAGGCTTGGCACCCACGACCATGGATTTTTACTGAATTTTTCCGGAAATTTCATTTTACCTCCCGATAAGACATTTTAATTATGTTGAGCCAGTTCCATAGCCATTATTACGGCACCAAATGCGGGTGTGTTCTCTGAAACGATCACCTCAACTCCCGGTAATTCTTTTTTAATTTTCTCTTTAAGCAGTGAAGAGTAATAGTTCTCGTTTGTGATTACCCCGCCGATAAATGAAACATCAAGTTTATCGGTTTTCATTTGTTTCATCATCGCCGAGATATGAATAACAAGGTTTTCCGCTTCTTCTTCAATTATCCTGAGAGCAGCAGCATCTCCTTTTGAGGCAGCCTCTATTACCAAAGGGGCGGCAGAGGCTATATCGAAATTATTTGTATATATTTCTGTGATAAGATCAGCAACCGAATCAACTTTGATCTTTGTTTTTACCAGCTCTGATATAAGAGTCGGTTCACCTCTCAGATCGAGGGCTCTTGCAACCGCAGTAAGTCCCTTTTTGCCTATCATTGTGCCGCTGCCTTCATCCCCTATGTGTCGCCCGAATCCTCCTACTCTGTATATGTGGCCATAAGCGTCTTTACCGAACATAATTGATCCCGTACCGGCAATGATTATGCTTCCAGGTACTCCCGGAAATGCCGCTTCAAGCGCTATTCTTGCATCACTTTCAACTCTGAAGCGCCTGAGAACAATATTTTCTTCTTTAAGTTTACTGATCACGCTAGTTTCCAGACGTTCTGCATCGTTTCTTCTACCCGCACCTGTTGTGCCGAGCACAACGGCTTCAACTTCTTCAAAACTGAATTTCAGAGTATCCCGGGATTCTTTAAGGAGGGAAATTATGGTCTCGGTTACGGTATCAACCCCAAACATAAGAAAATTGGAGTGACCTCCCCGGCATTCATATAAGATATTTTTTAATTCATCGCTAACAATACAATGGGTTTTGGTACCCCCGCCATCCATTCCAATAAAATAGGACATTATTATTCCGGTTTCGTTGTAAATAATATAACATTAACACCTAAAATAAATAATTAAAGGGTCAGAATAAAAGGGGTATCAAAAAGAATGGAGAAATTGAGCTAAAAAATATGCCGCTGTAAGAGTAATCCCCAAAACAAAAACGAATCTGAGAGTTCTCCGGATTTTTCTTTTTGCTTCTATGCGTTCAAGATGTTTATTTGAAAATTCACCCTGTCTGCGGTAATCCCCCTTTGATGGATTCCAGCCGTCGGGCAAAGGGATCTTTTTTTTCTTTTCTTCCGCCACATACCGTTTATTTTCTTCGGTCAGCGCTTCCAATATTTCTTTATCGTCAAACATTATTAAAAATCATAAAAAGAGTGATGTAATATTTACAAAATTATATTATAAATCCAAAGTTTGTTCAGTGAACTGTAAAATTGCGCGCAAATCTTAAAGCCGTTGGACAGACTGAATTTTTTATTAATTTACATGTATTGTTTAATCAAAATAAATCAAGAGTGAGAAGAGAAGAATTATTCGGGAAATTCCGCCGGAATATTGTGGGCATTGATCTGAAATTCAGATCGCCTTATGGTGAAATACCACTGATTTATGATGACTGGATAGCGAGCGGCAGGCTATACAGACCCGTTGAAGAAAAAATCAGGGATCTGTTTGGGCCTTATGTCGGGAACACTCATTCAGAGGCAAGTATCACCGGTACTACAATGACTCATGCTTACCAGACGGCGCACTCAATTTTGAAAAAACATGTAAATGCTTCTTCCAAAGATATAATAATAACTGCAGGTTCTGGTATGACGGGCGTCATAAACAAGTTTCAGCGAATACTTGGTCTCAGAGTTCCTGAACAGCTAGTCAGTTATCTTTCGTTGCCTGAAGAAGCGCGCCCCGTTGTTTTTCTTACTCACATGGAGCATCACTCTAACCAGACCTCATGGGTTGAAACCATTTGCGATGTGGTTGTGATACCGCCTGACGAAAACGGGCTTGTTGATCCTGCGTTTCTTGAAGATGAAATTAAAAAATACGGGGACCGACTCCTGAAAATCGGCTCGTTCACGGCGTGTTCAAACGTTACCGGAATCGAGACACCGTACTACGAGCTCGCCAGAATCATGCACAGGCATGGTGGCTACTGTTTTATTGACTTCGCCTGCTCCGCACCATACGTTGATATCAACATGCATCCGGAAGACCCGGAGGAGAAACTTGACGCAGTTCTTTTTTCGCCTCACAAGTTCCTCGGCGGGCCCGGCACGCCGGGAGTGCTCATTTTTGATTCAGAGCTTTATCACAACCGCGTCCCTGATAATCCGGGTGGCGGCACCGTTGACTGGACTAATCCGTGGGGTGAACATAAATTTGTTGATAATATTGAAGCCAGGGAAGACGGCGGTACCCCTCCTTTCCTTCAGGCAATAAAAGCGGCGCTTGCCGTAACTCTGAAAGAGGAGATGGGAACGGTAAATATGAGGGAGACAGAAGAAGAGATAATTCCGGGATTCATGAAGAAACTCGAATCTATTGACAGGGTGAGGGTTCTTGCGGGACACATTAAAAAAAGGCTTGGAGCAATTTCATTTTACGCCGAAGGGATACATTATAACCTGCTTGTAAAAATGCTGAATGACCGTTTCGGAATTCAGGTGCGGGGCGGCTGTTCCTGTGCAGGAACTTACGGGCATTACCTGCTTAATGTTGACCGTGATTTTTCGAAAAGGATTACAGAAAAAATTAATCACGGCGATCTTTCAGAAAAGCCCGGCTGGGTGAGGATTTCCCTCCATCCTACAACCACAAAATATGAAACCGATACGATACTTTATGCGATAGAGGAATGTATAAAACATGCAGATACCTGGGGTCAGGATTATTATTATGACCTGCATAAAAATGAATATTTTCACAAATCCAATCACGAAGAAATTGATGTAAGCCGCTGGTTCAATCTGACTTCGTGATATTATCTATTCTGCCTATGAAAAAAGTTCTTTACTTTATTTTAATACTTTCATTTTCAGTCTCTGCCCAGTCTCTTGCGGGCAAAAAGATAGCACTTGATCCCGGTCACGGCTCGCCAAGAAACGCAACATGTGAACCGGAGACCAAAAGATTCGAGACTTATGTTAACCACATTGTGGTTCCTTACCTTAAGCAGTATCTTATCTCAGCCGGCGCTTCGGTGGTAACAACCCGCGCAGATTATGACTCGTTAGGCCCCTGTCTGACTCTTTCGGAACGGGAAGCCATAGCAAATAATAATAATGCCGATTACTTTCAGTCAGTGCATCACAATGCTTTTCAGGGCACTTCAAATTATTCACTTGTGCTGTTTGAACAGATAAGAACGCTGAGCTGCCCAACGGGATATCCTCAGTGGCCCGGAGAGTCCGATGTTATGGCCACGATTCAGGCACAGAAATTATTCGCCAATCTTTATACGACTAACGGATACCCACGGGGCGACAGTTGTTTTCTGGGCTTCAATCTGGGAGTGCTTAACAATCTTAATATGCCGGGCACTCTTTCTGAAGGCTCCTTTTTTGATTTCCCTCAGGAAAGAATAAGACTGGCTAACCTTGATTATCTCCGTACTGAAGCACAGACTCTTTATTATTCATTCCTGCAGTACTATAATCAGCCGCTCCCTTCTCATGCAACAATTACAGGTGTTATTACGAACAGTGCTCTGGGCACACCTGTTAAAAAAGTCAGAGTTGAAATTCCCTCTGCGGGAAAAACTTACATGATTGACAGCCTTGGCAACGGTTATTACAGATTTGATTCACTCGCTGCGGGAAATTACACAATTTATGCCTATAGCAACACAGATACTTCATCTTACACTATTAACGTTGCAGCAGGCAGTATTAACAAGGCGAATTTCAACGTTGAACAGGCAGAAGATGTTGGCCCCGTGAAACTTCTTTCAGTAACACCAGGAGCCGGCACAATTAATCTCTCGTGGGAGAAACCTTCCGGATTGGTTGATACGATTGATATCTTCCTTTCTGAAGACGGCACAAATTTCCCTTCGGTACCTTACAGAAAAGTGGCAGGATCTGTAACCTCCCTTTCAATATCGGGGCTTACACCCAACCAGTCATATTATGTTAAGCTTAAAGGAAGAAATATTTTTGGCGAGAGTCCCTATTTCTCAAAGACTTACGGTGCGTACACAGCATCATCAGGTGAGAGGGTGCTGATAGTTGATGCTTTTAACAGGAACGGCGGTTCAGGAAGCTACCAGTTCCCGTATCATAACTTTGCATCATATTACGGAGAAGCACTGACCGAACTCGGGATCAGGTTTGCCACAGTCACCAACACGGCAATAACTAATTCGACTCAGCTTAACGGAAATAAATATCTGATCTGGTTCTGCGGTGATGAATCAACTGCAGATGAAACATATTCCTCACAGGAGCAGAGTTTTGTAAAGACTTACCTCCAAAACGGAGGCTATCTTTTCACGACCGGCTCAGAAATTGCATGGGATCTCGATTCAAGAGGTACTTCAACCGATAAAGATTTTATTAATAACTGGCTTAAAGCGGCTTACTCCGCTGATAACCCAACCCCCAATACACCTGTTGCTACGGGAGTGCAGAATACTATATTTCAGAGAAATGAGCCGTTTAATTTCGGGCAGACTTATCCCGAAGACTGGGCTGATGTTATAACCCCCTCCGGCGGAAGTTCGCCTGTTCTAAGGTATAATGCCACGCAGACTGCCGGAATAGCATGGAAAGGTTTATTTCCGAATGCAGCAAATGAGGGTGCGGTTGTATTCATTTCCTTCCCTGTTGAAACCATCTCTGATCCGGCCTCAAGGAAGTTTCTTATAGAAAAAGCTTTTTCATTCTTCAATAACGGCGTTCTTGACACTGATGAAGGTACTGATGAACTCACGACTGAAACATATTCGGTATCTGTTTATCCGAATCCGTTTAATCCGCTTACAAAAATTGACGTAAAAATTCCTGAAACGGCTGAATACAGGCTCGAGGTTTATGACGTTCTCGGAAGCAAGGTACTCGATATATTCAGCGGCGAACTTAGTTCGGGTAAATACACTTTTAACCTCGATATGAGTCTTTACAATTCGGGCATTTATTTTCTGAGGGTAGTATCAGAAAAGATTAATTATACTCATAAACTTCTATTAGTCAAGTAAGGGCGGGATTTATCATGAAATTTCATTTACTATCACTTATCATTTTTACTGTCTGTTTTTCAGTCAGCGCTCAGAATGTGAAAATAAGCGCACCCGTCTTGCTTCATGATAAGGGTGTTTACACTATGCCCCGGCTTTCACCCGATGGCAGATTCATTGCTTATTCAGGAGAGAGAAATCAGGGAATTAAAATAGAAGATCTTGAAACCCGTGAAGTAACCGTGATCTCGGATGCCCCGGGTGCAGGATGGGGTTATTCATGGTCACCTGATTCAAAAAATATTATTGCACGGGAATCTTTGAAGGATAAAAAGGGAAATAAATTCTCTGAGATCGTTCTTTATAATATCGCTTCAACACAAAGGATAGTGCTTTACACTCAGAAAAGCACTGAACACCTTTCACTGCCGGTGTTTTCGGCAAAGGGAGGAAGCGTTGCATGGGCTGTTGATTCTGTGGCACTTAACTATAACCTTTATGAAGATATAGTTGAGAATGGTTATACATACTACGGCAAAAAAATTCTCGTGGCTCCTAACAGCGCAATGAGAATGTATTATAAAAATGAAACTGCACAAGGTGAAATTCTATCCACCGTGATCTCACCTGAAGAAACCAGACTTGCAGTACAGGCTGCAGGTGCAGGCACAACGGTTTACGATCATGTAACAGGAGAAAGAACCGTGATTAAGGGCGCTGAGCATCCTCTCTGGCTTGATGATAATCATCTAGTTTACATGGTCGTTAATGATGACGGATATAAACTTCTTGATGCCGATATATATATAAGACCAGCCGGAGGTGGTTGGTTTGAAAACCTTACAAAAGATTTTGAAAGCCCCGCCATGTATCCTACAGCCAGTAGAAACGGCAAGCTTGCCTTTGCAACCCCTGACGGAAAAATTTATCTTATTGAAATTGAATTACTGAAACCTTAAATTTGTTTTTTCATAAAAGTCAAATTATCTTAAGATTAATTTTTTAACCAAACCAAAAGGACTGGCAACATGAGTATACTGAAGGAATTCAAGACTATTCCTGAGTTATACAATTATCTCACAAACGACTACGGAAAAGATCCCTCAAAAGTTGTAATGCGCCACAAGCCTGATAAGGAATATGTAAACATATCCTATCAGGAGATGAAAAGACAGACAGAATTTTTCGCTAACGGTCTTTTGTCTCTGCATGTAAAAAAAGGTGATAACGTAGCTATTATTGCGGAAAACAGACCTGAATGGATTTATTCCGATATGGCTATTCTTGGTATCGGTGCAGTTAACGTGCCACTTTACCCTTCACTTACAGCAGATACTGTTGAGTATACTCTGAATAATTCCCAGTCAGTTGGACTAATTCTCTCCAACAAATATCAACTGAAGAAGTATCTGGCAATACGTGAACAGCTGAAAACGATTAAATTCGTAATAATCTTTAATGAAAAAGATTACGACCCCTCAATTAAGGAGCTGCACAAATTTTCGGATATTCAGAAACTCGGCCAGGAATACGAAAAAATTCATCCCGGTGAATTTGCAAAACTTACTTCGGGCGTGAAAGAAGATGATCTCTGTACAATAATCTATACTTCAGGAACAACCGGAGTACCCAAAGGTGTGATGCTCTCACATAAGAATATTGTTTCAAACGTTAAATCGGTATTGGGTATTTTACCGATCGGCAACACTGATGAGTTTTTATCATACCTGCCGCTCTGCCATATATTTGAGAGAATGGCCGGATATTATACCGGATTCGCAACAGGCGGAGTTTATGCTTTTGCACAAAGCATAGAAACCGTTGCTCAAAACTTAATTGAAATTAAACCGACCATTGTAACGAGCGTGCCCAGACTTTTTGAGAGGATTCACTCAAAAGTCATTAAAAATGTTGAGAACCAGTCACCCGGAAAACAGAAGATATTCAACTGGGCAATAGAAACCGGAAAAAAATATATGGCTTCTAAAAAAGCCGGAAAAATGAATCCTGTACTTGCTGTTCAGCACAAGATTGCCGATGCCCTTGTTTGCAAAAAAATACGTGAAAAGACTGGCGGTAAACTTCGTTTCTTTGTGAGCGGCGGTGCGGCTCTTCCGAAAGAACTCGGTGAATTTTTTGAGGCTATCGGAATTATCATCATTGAAGGTTACGGAATGACTGAATCTTCCCCGGTTATTGCCTGCAACAAACCTGATGATTACAAATTTGGCTCGGTGGGCAAACCGATTCCGTGTGTTGAAGTTAAAATTGCCGAAGACGGTGAAATTCTTGCCAAAGGTGATAACATAATGCTCGGCTATTATAAGATGCCTGAGGAGACTGCCGCAACCATTAAAGACGGATGGCTCCACACAGGTGACGTGGGACATCTCTCCAAGGAAGGCAACATCGTCATTACCGACAGAAAAAAGCACCTCTTCAAAACTTCTGCCGGCAAGTACATTGCTCCCACACCGATAGAGAATCTGTTCCTGGCGTCCAAATTCATTGATCAGTTTGTTCTCATTGGTGACCGCAGAATGTTTCTCTCTGCCCTCATTGTTCCTGATTATGAGTCACTTAAAGAATGGGCAGACGGCAATAATATCAATTATAACACGATCCAGGATTTGCTTAAACAAAAGGAAGTCATAGATCTTTTTGACAAGGAACTCACCAAATTCCAGAAAGCTCTTGCAAGCTTTGAAAAAGTCAGGAAATTCGCACTGCTTGATAAGGCATTCACTCTTGAAAGCGGTGAAATGACCCCTTCACTAAAGATAAAAAGAAAAGTCATTGAGGAAAGATATAAAGAACTTATAGAGGAAATGTATAATTCCTGATAAACTCTGTACAGGTAATTTGCGCGGCTGCTTCTTAACAGAGGCAGCCGTTTTTTTGCATTAAACCGTTAGTTTGAGCAGAGATTGGATGATTGAATATATAGATGTATGAATGTATGGATATGGATGTATGAATTTATAGATGTACGGTGGTATGGATGATTGAAGATTGGATGCAAGAATATATAAATGTACGAAGTCATGAATTAGATGATTTGTATGATTCCTTGCTTGGTAAAACTTTGGGTGGGGTCTTAAGAAAGAGGGGTGTGGCTGCAGGCATGAAAAAACCCGACGGCACTTTAAGCGCACCGGCGGGTTAAGCTCTTGAAATTTTCCCGGTTATTTTTTCATATCTGCAGAAAAGTCATACTCAATATTTTCTTCGCAAAAGAAAGGTTCACCGTACTCTTTGCCTATCCTGAAACCATAAAACCTGGCTCTTGACTTTATAAATTCCATAAAGCCGGGATTACTGATAAAAGTTTCGGGTTCCTTGCTTTTAGGATCATGAAACTGACTTTTGAATGCCTCCACTGCGGCCATCTTCTGATCAAAATGGCCTGAAATATCCACGATGAAAGTTGGTTCAAAGGTGAAGGTCTGCATATAGTAATATATTTTAGAAGGTCTGAATGCTTCCTGGTGATGATTGTTGAAATATGTGGTCACCTTTGGAAGTCCCGATAAAAATACTGCTCTTTTAATAAGTGATGAAGCATCAATATGATCAGGGTGTCTGTCATTTTTATAAGGAGCAAAGACAACTGCAGGTTTATGCCTTCTTATCACTGAAATAACCTTATTCAGATTTTCCTGCGTCTGCTCAATATGACCATCAGGTATATCAAGATTCTCACGCATGGCCACCTTCAGGATCACTCCTGCTTTAACGGCCTCTTCCTGTCTGATATCCACGCTTCCTCTTGTACTGAGTTCACCGCGGGTGAGGTCATAAATACCGACTTTGTGTCCTTTTTTAGCAAGTTTTGCAATGGTCCCTCCCATTGAAAGTTCTGCATCGTCAGGATGCGCCGCAAAAACTAAAACGTCTAAATGATGCATTATATCACCTGAATTTTTTATTCGACCATAGCCATATAGCGGTCAAGGTCTCTGACGACCGTTGATTTGCTATATTCCGATTTAATATTATTAAAAAGTTCTTTTGCTTTTTCTTTCTGATTCAATTCAATGTAATTAATGCCTGCAAACAAAAGATACTGCGGGTTTTGAGGTACGTTTTTTGATACTCCTGCAGCTCTGACATAGAGTTCTGCAGCTTTTTCCAGCTCATTTTTTGCTTCGTAGCATCCTGCGGCTCCGGCATAAGCAGCAGCCTGAAGCAGATCAACATCTCCGCTGTAGTCTTCATAGGTTTTAAGCGCCTCATCTATTTTCCCGAGGAAGTAATATGAGTTAGCAAGAAGAATTTTTGCGGTTTCTCCTTCATTGGTACTGCCAAAGTCTGCAACAATTTTCTTTAAGCCCGTGATCTGCTGGTTAGGTCTGCCTTCTATTGCATCAAGGTACGCACCTGAATCATAAACAGGGGTGACCTTTGAAAGGAGGTTTGCAGCCATTTCATTCTGTGATTTATTGTAAAAAATGTAACCGATAACTGAAGCAATTATAGCAACGAAAACTACCGCACCGATAATAAACTGTTTTTTGTACTTTTCTATAACAGCCAAACCTTCATACCAGAGAGTAACGAGTTTATCTTCTCTAATCTCTTTCTTGTGTAATTTGGACATTAAATAACCTTTCAAATTAAAAATTTAGAGCAACAATAAAGATAACTCTATTTTGTTAAAAATGCTATTGAAATGTAAATTGCTATTTAAGTAAAACGAGTTTTTTAATGTCACTGTAAACACGTCCCGTGGATGAAGATATACCCTCAAGCTTAACTATATAAACCCCGTTTGCGTTATCACCTGCATACCATCCCGTAACATAACTGCCCTGTGAAAATGACCTGTTCTCGAGTATTTCGATTTCTCTGCCAAGCATATCATAAACCGTGATTTTCACATCACCTTCTTCGTAAACCGAGAAGCTGATTTTTGTTTCAGGATTGAAGGGATTCGGGTAATTACCGTTCAGAACAAAATTTCCATCGAGCGAAACGGGACTCCTGTACACATCTTCATCAATATCAACCTGCTCGGCGAAACGGTAAATTTTCCCTCCTGCAAGATCAAGCAAATAAAGTTCCTGATTATAATCAACCCCGAAAGATGCGATTGAAATTCCTGATGAATTAAGAATTACCTGATTTGTGTAATTGCCGCTTCCCTGGTAATCAAGCGCCCATACACGCTTTGAGACATAATCGGCATAGATATATTTGCCAACAAGCTGAGGGACTGTTTTTCCCCTGTAAACATAACCTCCCGTGATAGAGTATCCGCCGGTTGAGTTATGTCCGTAAGCTATTACGGGAAGCTTAAGGCCGGTTGTATCACAGCCTGAAGAAGGACTGTAACAGGAATTGCCTTCCATTATCTTCCAACCGTAATTGCCTCCTTTTTCAATAATATTAACTTCTTCCCAAAGATTCTGACCCACATCCGCACACCATAATCTGCCCGTTGCCTTATCAAAGCTGAATCGCCAGGGATTTCTGAGACCGTAAGCATAAATTTCCTGTGCATAACCCTGTGTGTTACCTGCAAAAGGATTATCAGCAGGAATACCGTAATTGTTAGATCCCGAAGGATTGTCAACATCAATTCTCAGTATTTTACCGAGGAGTACAGCCTTGTTCTGTCCGTTATTCAGCGGGTCGCCGCCGGAACCACCGTCACCGGTTGCAATATATAAATAGCCATCTTCCCCGAACGCAAGCTGACCGCCGTTATGATTTGAGAAAGGCTGATTGAAGGTCAGGATAATAAGCTCTGAGCTTTTAATTGCTGAATCGGGATTTGTCTGGCTCACCTGATATCTCGCAATTATAGTTCTTCTAGGGTTTGGAGCGACATAATTCACATAAAAATAACCATTCTGTCTGAATTTGGGATGAAAAGCGAGACCAAGTAACCCCTGCTCTCCTGAATAAACAACCCTGTCGGAAATATCAAGAAACGTTTTTGACTGTGTCACTCCGTCGCTGTTCGGGAAAACAAAGATTCTTCCCGCCTGAGATACAACAAAAATTCTCTTGCTGTCATCATCAGGTGAAACAAGGTCAAGGGGAGCCGTAAATGTAAGAGATGGGAATGCCTGCCTTATGGCAAACTGTGCATTTAACGGAAAAACTGCGAGGATTATTAAAATGATGCCGGAGAGTGCTCTTTTCATGGGCGGTCTTTCATATTTTTAGGAAAGGAAGTTAGCTATCTGACCAGGAGTCAATATTATAACAAACAACTGACTGGTATTAATTCCTGAACTGAAAAAGCCGTTCCTGTTTTGTGACGGAACGGCTTTTAAGATGATCTTATGATAATTTAATACCTAAACAGACTGCTTATACAGATTTTCGATTTTTTCTGCTACCTGATAAAGTTCCTGAGGAACGTGCCCGTTAAAAGTATCAAAATACTCTTTAATGCTCTGCATTTCGGCGATACCCTCTTCAGCATGAACTTCAAAGAGTTCATTTATGCGTTCATCAGAAAGATTAAGCCCGGTGATATCAATACTTCCCGGTTTAGGAAGACGTCCTTTGGGTGTCTCAACATAAACATCCTTGTTGTCAAGACGGTCAAATATCCATTTAATAACTCTGATATTATCACCAAAGCCCGGCCAGATAAACTTACCGTCTTTGTCTTTTCTGAACCAGTTCACGTAAAATATTTTGGGAAGTTTTTCAGCGTCATGAGCCTTACCCACCCTGATCCAGTGACCAAAGTAATCACCCATATTATAACCGCAGAAAGGCAGCATTGCAAAAGGATCTCTTCTTACCACACCTATTGTACCTGTTGCTGCTGCAGTCATTTCAGATGAAACGGTTGCACCCATGAAAGTGCCGTGATTCCAGTCAAACGCTTCAGATACGAGCGGAACAACCGAAGACCTTCTTCCGCCGAACATTATAGCATCAATCGGCACACCCTGCGGGTCTTCCCATTTAGGATCAATCACAGGGCACTGACCTGCAGGGGCTGTGAATCTTGAGTTGGGGTGAGCTGCGGTTTCTGTTGAGGCAGGGGTCCAGGGTCTTGCTTTCCAGTCAGTAAGTTTTTCAGGCTTGGTATCTGTCATGCCTTCCCACCAAACATCACCGTCATCAGTAAGAGCCACGTTGGTAAAAATCGTGTTTTTAGTCATTGAGAGCATTGCATTGGGATTGGTCTTCATTGAAGTACCCGGCGCAACACCAAAGAAACCATATTCGGGATTCACTGCATAAAGCCTGCCGTCTTCACCAAATTTCATCCAGGCTATATCGTCACCCACTGTTTCAACCTTCCATCCCGGAAGCGCCGGGGTAAGCATCGCAAGATTAGTTTTACCGCATGCACTCGGGAATGCGGCTGCAATATATCTTTTTTTGCCTTCGGGGTTCGTGATGCCTACAATCAGCATATGTTCTGCCAGCCAGCCTTCATCCCTCGCCATTACAGATGCTATTCTTAAAGCAAAACATTTTTTACCTAACAAAGCGTTACCGCCGTAACCCGATCCAAAAGACCAGATACTTCTTTCTTCGGGGAAGTGAACAATATATTTAGTTTTATTGCATGGCCATGCCACATCAGTGACGCCTTCAGTGAGAGGCATGCCAACAGAGTGCAGGCAGGGAACAAAATCACCAATATCACCCAAAACATCAAGAACGTCTTTACCCATTCTTGTCATTATCTTCATATTGCATGCAACATAAGCCGAGTCGCTCAGTTCAACGCCGATATGTGAAATTGATGAACCGAGAGGACCCATTGAAAAAGGAATAACATACATAGTTCTTCCTTTCATTGTGCCGTCAAACAATCCGGTAAGAATTGATTTCATTTCATTGGGGTCCATCCAGTTATTGGTGGGGCCGGCGTCTTCTTTTCTGGCGGAGCAGATAAAAGTTCTGTCTTCCACACGCGCAACGTCCGAGGGGTCTGAGAATGC